>JAGYNU010000019.1 GCA_018399975.1 Candidatus Omnitrophota bacterium | reverse complement strand
TTCTTTAACATAATACATAACCTTGATTTACAAAAATAAATTCAATAATACCTCAGTATGAATATACCATATAATTTCACTTTTGTCAAGCTTTTTAAAATTATTTAATTAAATAACACAGACAATTGCCCGTAAAATATAATAAATAATATGCCACAATTTTTCTATAAACTATTTATTTTAAAGAAGTTAGCAAGGGTGTCCCTGAGGTAGGGCTCAAAAAAAAGTATAAAACTCGAAAGAAACCATCAGCAATCCAGGATTTTCTGAGTATCGAGGAACGTCCAGCAGAAGTTAAAAATCGGACCATTCCCGGACATTGGGAAGGTGATCTCATGATAGGGTACCGTAATGCTTCTGCTATAGGAACTCTTGTTGAACGTACAACACGTATGAGCTTTCTGGTAAAATTAAACAACCAAGATGCTCATACTGTTAGAAAGGCTTTTGCCGAAGAATTACGTCACTTACCCAAAGGATTAAAAAAAACATTAACCTATGATCAAGGACGAGAAATGGCTCAACATAAAATTTTTACCAAAGAAACACAAATAACCGTTTATTTTGCTCATATTCACTCTCCTTGGGAACGAGGTACAAATGAAAATACCAATGCTTTAATACGACAGTATTTTTCCAAAGGAACCGATTTTACAAAAATCTCAAGAGAACAACTTAAAGAAGTCCAAGATGAGTTAAACGATCGTCCGCGTAAAATACTTGAATGGCGTACACCTCATGAAAAATTTGCTGAACTGTTGCGTTAGAACCTTGAATCTGCCGTCCCTGAGGTGGGGCTTTTCTCGAAAGGTTTCAATTATGGAATTAACCCAAGAGATTTTACTTCTTCTTCTTTGATATATTCATGTTCACGCATCCATTCAAAAGTAAATTTACCTGTTTTATATAAAGACATATTTTTATACTGTTCAATGTAAAATTCTTTCAAAGCTTTTGAATAAATATAAAGAGCTTGTATATCTAATCTAGAAACAATTTCCCAGGTAAGTTTTGTTATAAAATTTATATCATCACAATGTTCATCGAGATAAACCCGTAGTATCTCCTGTGGAAGTGTTTTTAACAAAAAAAGATTTTCTGTGGACTGCTCAATTTTTACATTATTCCTCTTTAATAAATATACAAATTGCTGTAATGCAAAATTTGTGAAAAATTCATTATTACCATACGCTAAAACTTGTACTCTTTCTCCATTTACTGTAATAAATTTATCAAAACCATAATGGCCTATGCCTCTTATTGTAAAAATTATTGCCTCAGGATATCTATTGCGTATATTTTGTATTTGAGAAACAAATTTAGAATCACGGATTCCTATATTGTAAGTACTAAAACCATTTTGGTATGTATTAATTTTATTAAGTGCCTGAGAAAAATCCCCTAAAATAAAATAAACTAAAGCTTCTCTAAAAACTTTTAAATTATCAAATTCTACTATAAAGTTCCATAACTTATATTCTAAATCTTCAACAAACGAAGTTACTTTGTGTTTCGCTAAATATTTGTAAAGCTCTTTATAGAGAGGAATATCTACCGATGTAATCGGTATTCCTTTAGCTAAAAGTTCGTCTTCCTTAAAAATCGCTTGTTTTATCTGTTTAAAAGCTTCTCTTCGCGATATACCCAATGTTTTCATACGTCTTTTAACAGTTTCTTCGGGTATAAGCCCTAACTCATCTATATATACCAATCTTTCAGTGCTTTTTGATTCGGATTCTTTTATCAAAGAATCTAATAAAGTTTTAACCTTTTCAGGTTCTTTAAATTTATTATGATTAAGATATACTACTATTACCTTTCCTTTATTACTAATATTAGAAAAATCATAAGGTGACTTATATACTAATTTATTCATGATAACTCTACTTACTACATATTTGCCGCACTTTTTTAAAAAAATAGATTTTTTAATATAATACTTTTTACCGTTAACATCCATCAATGTAACAACTCCTGTACTATTATTTATACCTGATACAATACGCCATCCGCATTGGTCTAAATAAATAATAAAAGGTAAAGGAACATCTTTAATATCCTCTGTTGTTATCTTAAAACTATCTACTAATATACCTTCTGCTTTTATACTATCTACAATCCGCCTTACATCATCTAAAATAACTTCTTCAGAAGTATCTTCAATAAATTTTCTATTACTTAGAAATTCTAGTGCTTTTTTGTAAGGCCCAACTTCTTTTACAAAATCTAAATAAGAACCAACTGCTTTAGAAGGGTATAGTATTAAAAGATTGGATATAAAAAAAAGAACACAAAAAAAAAGAATTTTTTTTAAAAGTTTATCTTTTGTTTTTGCCATATGTTTTCCCGTATTAAAAATTCTAAAATCCTTCTCTTTCTAATATTTCTTCTACATATTTTTTAGAAGCTATCAACGTATCTAAAATCCTGCTCCCGATATATTGCCTGATTATAGCATACTTTTGCCCTCTATTAAATTCTCCACCTGCAAAATAACTATACCATAATTCTAATTTTGCACTTTCTTGCGCTAAATCAAAAATCGGATATGTAAAATACCCTTCGAGTAAAGGGTTAATTCGTGAATTTGATTCAGCGTATTCTTTTAAACGAGTTAATAATTCCCGTTCCTCATCACTTGCTAATAAACGAAGTTCATTTCCTACATAATCAACAAATCCTTCATTAGAATCAATCTGGTGTAATATTTGATACATACAATCAACAGCCATATTATTATCTGCATATCTTCGCTGCATGCCTAAAAGTTTCTGTAATGCAAAACTTTTTGCCTCAGAATCTTTACGGGCTACAACTTCTTCTATAGAAGAATCAAAATGTTGATGGAGTTGTTCTCCTGTAATCCATTCCCATGAAGAAAACGGATTAGAACCTTCTTTGTACCGCGTCATATACTCTGATTTAAATTCAAAACCTTCTCCTAATTTCTCTGTTATCTCATCTAAAGAAAATACCCAGTAAGTATCACCTTCTGCCCCCTGCCTTGCTGTTCTACCATTAGCTTGGTCTCGAACATAATCGGGCTGATAATCGACCATAATAACCCTTAAGGGCTTCTGCGGAGACACGTCTATACCTCTCCCAAATACCATAGTAGCTCCGGTAACAGCACCTTCCTCTCCTACTAATCTCTTTAACTCTTCCAATGCTTCCCCCTTAAATTCTAAAACCTGTTTTGGTGTAAAATACTTCAATAATTCCGTATCTACACCAGCCTCTTTTAACTGATTTAAAAACTCTTTTAATCTTTTCATATCTGAAAGCACCAACGCTACAGGTAAACCTTCAATATCAGCCTCTTCCAATAAATCCTTCACTACCTGTAATTTTACACTCTCATCTTTGCATAATATTTCTGTATCACTCCTTCTTGAACTATGATGCGATGGGATAGAGACTACTTCTTTTCCCCAGGCTTTTTTGAATGCATCACTCCATAATTGAGAAGTAGCTGAAAGAGCTGTAAATCCGGCCATTTTACTAACAAGGTCGTTAAATGTATATGCAATTGTTACAACCCCTGTTTTACTTATACCATTTTTTAAATTACCCTCAACAATTTCCTTTGCCTCAACTGCCTGATGTAACCCCCCCATAAACTGTTTACTTTCAGCAGGAGCCCCGCTAATATGTTCAATTAAAGTCAGCTTAGTACCATCTTCCCCAATAAAATAATCCTTTTCTAATTCTAAACCCTCAGCTTTTAATGCATTATTAGCAATAATAAAAATTTCTTGTAAACTTAAATTTCTAAAAGGAGTCAACCACCTAAATATATTTGAATACTTCTCAACAGCCCATTGCCGTGCTTCTTGTTGATTAGTGATGCCGCCGTTTTTAACCGCTTCTGCGGCAGCTATAAACAATCTATGTTCTCTTCCCGACAGTTTTTCACCTGAACTTTCTGAAACCACACAAGGAGAAGCTGATTGTTCTATCAGTATTGCATCAGCCTCATCTATTATCATGAAATATTCACCAATTTGTTCTCTGAGATTTATGAAGTTTTTCAGCAACCCATGCTCATACCAATATACAGGTTCAGCCCATTCTGTCCAAAGAACATCTTTTGCCAAAATTTCTTCTGCCTGGTCCTTCATACCTTCCAGTACTCCCATATTAACATTCAAAAAATCATAATAACTTTGTAATCTGGCAACAGTTTGATCTTTTAACGGCTCATTATGCGTAATACACAAAGCTTTTAATCCATTCTTTACAGCTATAAGACTTAGAGCAAATTCTACTTCTGTTTTTCCTTCTCCTGTCTTAAAATCTATAATCTTTGCATTTTCTCCAGATCCAAAATAAGAAGCCAGAATCTGTTCCGGATGCAACTTTAAAGTTTTACCTCTATTATTAGGAACTCTGTTCATAACCTCATATGCTACAGCTATACTTTTAAATACATCGTCTGTTTGCTCATCGTAATACTGCTTTAATTCTTCATCAGTAAGTTCTTTAAGATTTTGTATCTCTGTATAGACGCTTTTTAGACAATTTATTGCTTTTTCAACAGCTTCACTTTTAATACCGTCATTTTGATATATTACACGTTCTACCAAACCACTCTTATATTCAGAAAAAGGAGCTATAATATCATTAAGATAATTATCTATAGCATCTATCAAAACAGATATATGAGCAGATTCTATATCTCCTACAAAAGATTGATATTCACTAGGCAACCCTCTGTATATCCTTATAAGTGGATCCCTATATTCTTCATATTCTCCTTCAAACAAATTATAAGTTCTTATTACTCTTGCAGAAAGATAAAAATCAGAATTTAAATCCCCTAAACTAAAATTTAGTAACGTAAAACAAATAATACCTATAAAAATACGTATCATATTTATAAAAATTTTATTCTTTACCATAATTTATTCTCCAATTACCATCATTACCGAATCCTCCAACAATGCATCTAAAACCTTAGAACCAGGAGCAATACTGGAAATATGGACAGGGGCAGAAACATTAACACCGATATCAGATAGTATGTTACAAAAAGCACTATACTGGGATTCATTAAGTCCAAATGCTGTTGTTTTTCCACCTACAGTAAGTCTGAATATATGGTCATAAAAGTGGCTATTTGACCTCCCTGAATTTGCTACAGACCAATTTCTGATTACTGTTTTATACATACTTGATACTTTACCATTATTTTCTATATTAAACCACTTCACCCCCAGTTTTTTACTCAACCTATTCTTTAAAATTTGGATTTTCTCTGCTGATAACCTTGATGACATAGGTATACCATCAATTAAACCATACATGCGTATAGTAGAACTAGCAGCTGGTTTAATAATTGCAACCTCACCAGTATTTAAATTAACACTATACACCGACCCTTCGGATGTAGGTAAATTTACTATATCGCCATCAACAGTTACATTCCTAAAGCGAGGTCCTCCGTAGTTAGTCCCTGCTGCAATAAAAGAAACAAGTGCTACAGCAGCAATACCTCTTAAAAAATTTGCAGTATTAGTTGAAATTTGTCCGTTTTGCTCAAAATGAGAAAGCAATCTCTCTATACCGTTATTATACAAACCAGCATAAATAAAACCCCAATGTAAAAGTAAGGAATCTGTTATGGCTACTTTGCTTGGTCCTATAAAAGATGATAAGAATTCATAAATTTTAAGCTGCAATCTGGGAGTTAAAACACTTGTAATACCTTGCGGTAATATAGGTCTTTTAAAAGCTTTATTTGTAAGCTTTGCCATTATTGATCTCGAAAGAGGACTGACCCCATAGATATATGCCCCTACCAATCCTCCCAGACTATAATTAACTTTAAAGTTCTGCCATAATTCTTCTATACTCTCTCCAGACATTATTCCTTGGACTCCACCAATTATTCCAAGTATATTAGCATGTCTGCCCATGGTATTAAATAAACCACCCCAACTCCTCCCTCTCTTAATACCTTCTTTTGTAAATACCCATTTTAAAGACCTTTCTAAAGCATCTGTTGCCATTGCTGTACGGGTTCCAATTAATGCTTTTGCTGCGTCGTCGCCAGAACCTCTTGCAGCCCCACGGAGGGCTGATAATGTAAACTTTTTACCTAAAGAAGACAAAGATTTTCTTGATAATCCTTTAAACAGTGACTTAAGTAAATTAGGAGCCTTAGAAAGCGCTTTTAATGCTTGAGACCCAAATAAAACAGTAAAAAAACAATCCAATGCTGTCGCTTCCTTAGAAACTTCTCTGTCCCATGGGAGAATTACATTCTCACCATTTTGAAGCTCATAATCATAATACATCCTCTGTATAAATTTAGCTTTATCTCCTTCTATCTCATATACAAAAATACACGCATTTCTAAGGTCTTCTTCAGCCCAATTACTCAGTTTATCGCTATCTAATAAATTAGATAATACATCAGCTGCAACAGCCTTGGTTGAATCAATACTTTCAATACCATATCCGGCTGCCCTTATTAACCAACCTATTCCAATCTCTCCAAAATGCAAACCTTGAAAACTGTTTTTAAACGCTATATATTCTGCCTCGGTTTTGTCCCTGGCAAGATATTCTTGTTTAAATTCCTCAGAGCCAATTAATTTAAAAAGTTCATTAAAATGAATTTTATACATACCGCCTTCTGCAGTATTAACTTCAAACGGAAAATAACTAATCTGGCTACCATTGTCACCGTCTAATACAAAAACACTCCTGTTAACTTTATAACTAAGTCCGCGAGGAACTGAAATAACAGCTCCTGACCCTTCTTCACTTTCTGCCTCGGTCTCACCTATCACTTCTTCACTTTCTGTTTCGGTTCCTTTAACTAATATTACATATTCATTACCAAAATCTAATACCCATCTAGAAGATGAATTAAATACTCTAGACTCATCATCTAAATTACTGAATTTATTACCGTTACCATAATGGTAAACCAACCCTAACGCCAACATTTTCTCAGCGTCATTACCAAGCCAATCTAAATCATTGTTTTCAAAACAACTTTTTAAATATTCTATAAATTGTGCATATCCATTCATATAGTTAAAAATATCCTCAATCAGTTCACCTCCTGAAATTCGATCCTTAATATCACCAATGTATCCCAAAACATCTTCTTTAGACAACCCTCTGTAATTTAATCCAAAAAGATCAACATTTTGAAGATATGAGTTTGCAGAATTTTCCATCTCATCAGTAGTATCGAATTCTTTAAATCTTTCTTCTAAAAGGTATAATGCTGCTTCATAAACATGGATTTCTCCATCTTTATCAAAATCTAACGGCAAATCACCTCCCAGCACAATTTCCTGTCCTGAAGCAAAGTTTAAAAATTCTTCATACCCACTAGAAGACTCAATATATAAAGAAAATCCTTGATATTGGCCGTTTTTGCTATTATATTTCTTTATGAGTTTAAACGGAGCCTCAGTTTCAACAGGTTTTCCGTCCTTATAGATAACACATTTATATAACTGACTCCCTTCTTCCTCTTTCCAGAAACTCTCTTTGTAAATTACACTCATATCCGCCGTCTCTTTAAGTTCATCTATAGAATTGACATTGCTGCGACTATCCTCATCCAGTTGATAAAGCGTAGTATCATTAGATACAAAATCACCATCGCCCTTATTTGTTAAAGTTTGTTCTTCAAACACCCATTTTTTAGCACTCCCATTTAAGAAAGGTTCTCCGGAAATAGTAACCGCATCCTGTCTAATCTCGTACAGTTCACCTCTGGTTTCATCCACATGATATTCACTCCATGTTAAAACATTCCCTTCGGAATCTTTGACCCAATATATCGAATCCTCAACATTTCCATCCTTATGGTATTCCGACCATCCTATATCATTGCCCTCGGAATCTTTAATCCACTCTATTAAATCCTCTTTACCTCCAACATCAGAATAATCATAATTATAAATAATTTCATCAGCAAGAGAATTGCTGATAGCTATAGCT
The DNA here is from genome assembly GCA_018399975.1 of Candidatus Omnitrophota bacterium. Lineage (GTDB taxonomy): Bacteria > Omnitrophota > Gorgyraeia > M55B152 > M55B152 > M55B152. The sequence goes on along the minus strand of JAGYNU010000019.1, from coordinate 8,434 downwards.
TTTACAACATCTGTATCTATTGCATATTCAAAATCTATTAAAAATTCTTCTATTCTGCTTCCTTCCTGCAATTTAACTTCTATACTATCGACATTCGAAGATGCTGCCGTCCTGTTAAAAATCATATGTGTACTGGAATTGCTATCAGTATCCTGGGAATCAAAAATACATTCTGCAAGTTCACCATCTTTAACAACCCATGTATTACTATTTTCTTCTAAAGATTCTCCTGTATCAGAAACTATCCCGTATTCTTCAGTTATAGTTGCATCTTTAATACCTAAAGGAAGATTATCAGAATTTATTAAATTATCATAGTGTACATTAAATAAACTCCATATACCAGTATTGTCAATAAAAGAAGGCGGTTGTTTTTCTGAATATTTTAATTCAAAAAATTTATTCTCTCTTAAAGCAGCTTCATCTTCATAAATTTCGTAATCAGAAATTTCAAATCTATTATAAATCTTACCCGAAACATCAGAATCTCCGACTAAATTCTTCCTTTCATCTTCATCTAGTAACCCTATATCCATCTCTTCTACTATACTGTAAGAATCTGCGTTGTTTTCTACTGCTTTTCTATAAATTTCCTGCCCCGCTTCTGTTGCAATAATCTTATTGTTACCAGGTTCTATAACATACTGCAAATTATAATCATCTACCGTAACACTAAACATACTACCAGGTTCAAATGTAAAGTCCAAAGATGACCCTGCAGAAGTTTCTCCGGTTATGCTGTATACTCCACTTTCCTCATTAATAACATAACTGCCCGTTACTTCGCCCGTTACTTCTTCATTAACTCCATCTGTTTCTGTAACCTTTCTACTTACTACAATCTTGTATCCTTCTTTCTCTTTAGCTAAAATCCTGCTAAATTCTGCAACTACCTCTCCTTCATCAGAAGACAAAGAAAGTGCTTTGTATTTCTCATAACTCCCTTCTTCAGCATTAATATTAACCTGTGTTGTTTCCTTTGTCACTGTCTCTCCTGCTACTATCCAAGTCTCTCTTAATTCAGAATCTGGTGTTATTTCCCATTTATATTCTACTCCGCCTATCTCCATAGAATCTTCATGGAACTCGCTAATATAACTTCCTATATCTTCGGGATTCTCGCATATAGCTCCAGACTTCTTGGCTAATTCATATCGTCTTTGAACATTCTGGCTTTCATAAAGTAAATTATATACCAATATTTTTTCAAGTTCTGAAGCAAACATCGATACAACTTCTTCATCATCTATGCTTACCTCTTCACCTTCCAGCATATCTGTATATATAGTTTCAGGGATATGTGACGCAATGACAGTCCCAACAAGCTGACTACTACTATCATCCCCTAAAGCATATTTTAGTAAATTCCAGCAATCAAGCGAATCTTCACCAAAAATATCACTGGTCAACATACTAATTTCTTCTCTGTTTTGTAATGTTTGAAAAAAAGACTGCTGCATATTCCTAAAATCTGTAAAATAAAAATCCAAGAAATCCTTTGTTAAACCAGAAAAATTTTTAATTCCAGGCTCTTTTATAGTCATTGTCTCCTTAATAGTATCTGGTGTGCTTAAATCATTTAAAGAACCTCCTATCTCAAAAATAGTATCTCTATCTTCGTAACTTTCGCCTTGCATAAAGCTGTATAATTCTACTCCCCAAGTATTTTCTTCTTTCTGGATATACTCAATTACTCCAATTGACTCATCAGGAATACTCTCTTCACTTCCATAAAAAAAATACTCTTGGCGTTTTCCAATATTCCCTCCGCCCTGAAGATAATCCACTTCCTTTTTATAAATTAAATCAAATTTATCCTCTTCTTTTATAGAAAACATCATTACTAATTCTCCACTATCCAATACCTGGAATTGTAATCTATAATGCCGAACATCTACAATTTTTTCATTTTCATTCCACGCTTTATCTTCCGTAAATTCAAATCCTAACTTCGATTCTGATAAATTATCGTAGAAATTATCAAAAGAATTATGTTTTCGGTAATAAGTTTCAATTTTATCCTTTACTTTCCTAACTTCACTGGGTAATAAAATATCTAAGTGATCAGTAATAAATGCACCTGTGTTTAATCTAATTCTTTCAACTTCCTCCTGTAAAATATCACCAATGAACTGAAACCTCCAGTCTTCTTCTATTTTCTCTAAGAAAGCTTCTTCAATATCCTCTATCTTATTTGAAAATTGAAATAAAGAATTTTTATCTTCTGGATTAATTAACGTATTGTATTCGCTAATACTTGCATCTTCGGCAACAAAACCATCGTTATCAGAAGAAGTTTCTAAAAAATCTTGCGAATTATCACTCGAAGAAACTCTTCCTAAAGGCTTACCTGAAGGTAAAGTAATTGGATTAGATGGAACATTAATAAGATTCGAAGTTTCCCATGCATAGGAAACTTCTATGGGTAAAACCAAATTTACCATTATAAATACTAAAAAAAACTTTTTAATTAGTTTCATAACAAAAACCCGCGGGCAAGTATTAATTGCCCAGCAGGTTAGGTTATTAGAATTTTAATTTGCTACTCTATAGCACCACGCAAATCCTGAACTTTGTCTCTACTAAGGCCTTTCATTGTTCCTATAGCTACTTTAAACATATCCCCAAGAGTTTCGTCACTGACATCTTCTTTACTTATTGTTAATACATCTCTCACATCTCTCATGGCTACGTCAACGATTTCATCATCACTTGCACCACGCTTGTTATTGTTAGCATTTACTATAGCTCTTTCAATGTCGCTGACAGTAATTTTAGTTTTAGTTCCCATATCGTTCAGAAAATCACTTATAACTCTCGAAAAGTACCAGGCATTAGCAACAAACTTATTTTTTAGTTTCTCTGCAAGTTCTTGAGCCTGATCATCTCCCAAATTAGTTACACCTTTAATACCATCTTTTATTTTATCAAGAAGACCTGTATCTTCTTTAAGCTTCTTTTGAACATCAGTAGCGCCTGAAATAGCCGTATAAAGACTCGAAAAATCGGCCCCTACTGTAGGGTCAATATACTTATCCAAGATACTTCCTAAAACGGGTTCAATAGCAGCTCTAGCAATAAGGGCTGCATTTGCACCAGCCACAGCATCAGTAACAGCAGCACTAGTAGTCTTAGTAACTTCCTTAAGCCAACCTTCAGCTAATTTAGCAGCAGGTTCTGTCATTGTGGACAATGCTGCTTCTGCTGAGGTTACACTTATAATACTAACTACAAAAAAAACAAAAAGCATAATTTTTAGATACTTCATTTCAAACCTCCTTTTTATCTTAAATTATCTATTATAAATCTATCCGGGACTAGGACAGAGTTAATAAAATTTTTGTAACTTGTTTTCAAATAACAACTAATCAAACTTTTCATAGGTGTTTAACAAAGGCTTTTTAACTTATTATAAATATACCATCATTATTGCCATTTGTCAAGGTATCTACCGCTTTTTTTTATTTCCATAAACCTTTGTCATATATAATCTTAAAAAAATAAAAATAATATTATTAAATAAAATAACTGTAGTTTAATACTAAAAATACATAAACCAAATTTATAATCTATTATATTATCAAGAACTGATTTGAATTATTTCTTTTATTCGCCTGATAGTATCATTATAAGCATCAGCAAACTTCTCTATTCCGTTTTCAGTCAACATATCTCCAATCTCTATTAAATCAATTTTTAACTCCTGCAATCTTAAAACATGGTTTATAGCTTTATCTAAATCATCTTCAATCGTTCCGGTTTTAGGAATACCATTTTTTTTAAAATCATCGAAAGTTTTAGGAGTAATAGTATTTATCATCTGGATACCGACTGGAGACTGCAAAGGTTCTACATATTGAAGGTCCGGAATATAGTCTTTTTTCGGCTGGGTGCTCGCCCAGAGCAACCTGGGCAACGCTACGTCTTCTTTCTGTAATCTGTTAAAAACACTGCTATCTGCCATTTTATTTTTCCAGATTTGATAAATAATTTTAGCAGCATACATTCCTGTTTTACCTCTTAAAGAAAGATACTCTTCTTTTGTAATTTCACCTTTTTCTTCTAACTGTTTTAGTTTTTCATCTGCTGCCCCAGCTGTTGTATCCACGCGGGATAAAAATACACTTAAAACTACACGGGGAATATCTTTAAAACTTGCATTTGGATTATTTTTAAAATATTGAGTATATCCTTCTTCTACTGCTTTTAAAACCGATTCAAATTGAGGCGCAGAAAACTCATACTCACCGTCATTTTCTGTTATTTTTAATCCGGGAAAAATCAAAGTAACATTAATATCCAGCCCTTCTGATACCGCCTGTTGAATAGCATCTATACCTTCAGGAGTTGCCGCTATTTTGGTATCCTCATTAACAGCAATTTCATTTAATCGCCTTGCTTCTTTTAAAACCAGCTGTGTATCATCAGCATTTAAAGGATTAGTTTCTATAGACACAAAATAATTGTCAGGGTCTTGTTTGTGTTTTTCAGATAAAAGCCCACAGGCTTCTTTCACTGTAGCTTGGTAAAGAATATCATAAATCTCTTCGGCAGATTTACCTTTATCAAGTAATTTTTTTATCCTACTATCATAAACCCCGCTTGATAAATCTTTTAAAAATATCGATTGATTGGAAGTAAATTTGCCTATTTTATGTTCTTCTACTAATTTCGATATTTCACCGGAATCAATCAACCCTTTACCTAAATAATCGTAAGAAGGAATCACTCCGGCGTCCCAAAGTTGAGCTACTAAAGAAATACTTTGATTTCGCATTATTCTGAAAAATTTTTTATATTTCTAAATTAATAGAAAAATTATAACTTATAAGAAAAGCTAATAAGATGACGATTAAATACCTTTTTAAAAAATACCATATTCTGTCTTCTTTTTCAATTTATTTTTAATCTAAAATCATCTTTCTTTTAAATTTACAGACTGCCCTAAGATTCTTTTAATAGCATATGCAATCAAAGGAGTAATTGAGCCTACCTGAACCATCCCCTCTTCTACATAATCATACATTCCATCAGAGAAATCAAGCGTATTTAAAACTACAAAATATTCAGGGATTTTTTCATCTTCTCCGACTTGATAAAATCTATCTATACCATAAGCAAACTTACCATGCACAACACCGGCAAATATTTTATGTTCATCTGCTCCCAAAATATCCGATAAATGATAAACAGCATTCTTTAACGTTCCCCCGGTAGAAGTTTCGTCATCAAGTATCATCATCCAATAATCAGCTATGTCATTATATGAAACTGGCAAAGGTTTATCATCTTTTCCTAAAATTTCAACTTCTTCTATCTCTGTGTCCGTAGGACTTAATCTTTTTTTCTTTAAATAACCGCTTATTACTACATTTTTCCCCTGCAAATCTTCAAATCTCTTCTGTAACCGTTCCTGCACAACCTCTGCGGCTTCTTCTACATACGGAAAACTTCCCTTATCGGGACCGATTAATATTAAAGGATATTTTTTAATATAATCTATAAATTTCTCTTCACCCATTCTGTTAATAATTTCATTAATTCCATTTTCAGCAAGTTGCACGAATCCGTTAAGATTTCTAACTTTTAAAGCATCGAGTGTTTGAATGCAAACTTCATTTTTGCTATCTTCTTCCACAAAGGATATATCTCTATTAGACAGCCAGGTCACACCGCTATTATTTCCATAATGAACGTTTATAGGAAAATTATTATCTAAAAAATGATTTAAAACCGTCAGCATTACATGAGCAGAAATACCTTGTCCTGATTTAAACTCTTTATCCTGTCTGGCATATCCCTGATATGTATTAATAAGAGATATAGATTCTACTCCCTGTTCTCTTAAAGCAAAAAGAGTAAGTAAAAGCTCAACTAAATTTTCGGAATTTTCCGTGGAATGAATTAAAACTATATCGTCTTCTTGGGTTAAATCCTCCGGGACATCCACCTTCCAATGCAAACCATCATTTTTTCCAACATTTATTTTCATTGCAGATACCCGTTTTAATTGGTTAACCGCATTGTCTGCTTCTTGTTCAAACCTTTCTTGAATACAAGCAACTTTTTCCACATAAAATGGGGTTTTCTTTTTATTAAATTCCGGAGGGAAAGAAAGTCCAATAGCTGTTTCCTCTTCGCCTTTCACCTGATGCTTAATTTTTATTTCATCTGCAAACATTCGCAATATCTGCAAAAGGTATCTATCTTCTGCAGATGAAATATCCCACTGCCAGTTTTCTATTGTAAGAGATATATTTTTAGCTTTATACTGTTTTAATGTGCCCAAAATTAAAAGCATCTCAACATAATCATCAACAGATTTAAAAACATGGCTGAAATCTATTGAAGCACCAACAATCTTTTCGGGTTTATCAATCTGAATGCATAATTCACCATCCGGGAAAGTTTCTACAAATATAACACTTTCAGATTTCGTATTATCGGAAGTTATAATAGCTACACGCTCTTCGTGAGATATCGAATAAGTTTTATCTAAAACTACAGATCTAACTGTCCTTGAATACAGAATATTGGAAGACAAAAACATAAAAATAAAAAATAGACAGACAATAAAAATAATGTAAAATAATTTATTCTTCATTACGGCACCTCTAATATCAAAGCCTTAACATCAAAAGATATTCCTCTATCTCCCATTTCTTCTGGAGGAAACATATACCATGTCCAATTTTCTTCTATATTAATACTAAAATAATCTTCAATCATATCAGCAAGATGAGACTCAGAGAATTTATCTTCACTTTTATAAATCTCTAAATGCCCTTCTTGATTTAACCTTACAAAATTTTTAACAGTTGTATCTGCTAAATATATTTTCCCTCCAGTTTTTACAGATTCCTTTAATCTATCAATCACTGATTCTATTACTTTACTCCTAAAAGAACTTTTTGCCTCCTGCCATCTTTGAGTAGAAAAGGAAAAAACAACATCTTCCATTGTGAATTTATCCACTAATAATTCCTCTATATAATCTAATTCGTTATTCATAAGCTGACTTAAAACAAGAGAACATACTATATAATCAGATTTTTGTTCCTCTGATATTTGCCAATCAGGCATATCAAATCCATCCACTAAGTCAATAATTCTATCAGCAGCTTCTGCCGATGTCTTGCTTTCTTTAATTATAGTCTGCACATTATATATAAAAGCAGCTATTACTCCTGTAATATCTTCTTGTTTTATGTTAACTTTAGACTGCAATTCCTGTGGTAATTCTTGTTTGACTATTTCCAATCCTATATAATCTAATCCTAAAACACTGACACTTTCAAAATTTTCTGCTAAATATCTAAGGCTATCTGCTCCTCCCCAAATACTTACTTTTTTCTTATCTACAACTACTCCAGCACATTCTTCTATTAATCTTTCACTATTCTCTCTATGTTGTCGCCATTCATCAGAATATTGCTCTGCCATATTTCTTCCAATTGCGGCTTGCTTCTCATACACATCTAACAGACTTCGGGGTATTACGTACGAATCCCTTACTAATCTAGCTTTACTATTGGAAACAAAACAAATTATCATAAAAAAAACTAAAAATAATATAACATATTTATTTCTTTGCATGATTTATTTTACGGGTTATAAATATATCTTTTTACTCTGAAAATAATGCTGTTCTTATTCCCATATTCTCATATATCTCACTAACAGCTGTATGATTATATATAAAAGACTCCGAAGCTGCACTCATATACGATAAGCTTATAAAAATTTACTTGTTTTTTTTTAATTCATTCCAGATCAATCTCTTTAAAAAATTTCTCGAGTTGATTCACTATACTTTCAGTAAACTCACCAGCTACTTCGATTCTTACTGCTAAACGAGGAATTTCATTGGTAACCTCGGCTTCCATAGCTCCAAGAGCCTGAAGGGTATTCTGCATGGAAAATGTTATTCCCGGAACATCATCACCGGGTATCGATCTACTCCCAGTATCTGTACTGGTAACAAAAGTAAATATACCATCATTAGGTCCTTCATGGAAAAACTGTGAATAAGAATGTTCATACACAGGCCCTACTCCAAATACATCATTTAACCCCATACTTCTCATTAAATCTCTTGCTTCTTTCCAAACTGAACCTTCTTTATAAGTTTCATCATACGGAAGTATAGCAGAATAAGTTTTCCCCTCTTGTTTAGCTAATTCTAAAATACATCTATACACATCGGCTGCTTTTCTCATATCTAAATTCCTATCTGCCATTTGTTTTTTAAAATCAATCCCACTGTTCTCCAACACTTCAACAAACTTACCATAATCCAAAGTTATACCATTAGCTATCTCAATTCTATAATCTGTTTGATGAGAAGAAACTATTTTATGAAATTCTTCTTTGGTGATCTTAAAAACTTCCTTCTCAGTCATATCAGAGCTAATCCTCTCTTTTATAGATCTTT
>JAGYNU010000018.1 GCA_018399975.1 Candidatus Omnitrophota bacterium | reverse complement strand
AAAAAATATATTTTTTTTGATTGAGGCATAAGATAAATAAATTCTAATATTATGGCTAAGGGAATAAATATAAAACAATATGGTATAGATTTTGTTATCGACGTGAAAAAAAATATCGTTCCAGACGAAGTCCATATTCCTTTAATCCAACATTTAGGAAAACCAGCTCATTCCATAGTTAAAGAATCAGATTATGTTAAGGTAGGACAGAAGATAGGGGAATCTGATAAATTCATTTCTTCTTTTATCCATTCCAGCGTTTCAGGACATGTAAAGGGAATGTATAATATATCTCATCCAAAATTAAGAAGTGTTCCAGGTATTGTTATTGTGAATGATAAGGAAAATAAATTAGATAAGTCTATTTTAAAAGAGCCTCGGGATATTAGTGATATTTCTAAAGAAGAAATTATTGATTTAATCAGAAAGGCAGGTGTTGTAGGCATGGGAGGAGCAGCATTCCCGACTCATGTTAAATTGTCCCCTCCTAATGGAAAAAAAATTGATAGTTATATATTAAATGGAGCTGAATGTGAACCTTATCTTAAATCTGATACTGCGTTGATAAAGCATAATGCAAAATTTGTTATTTTGGGTATGAAGTTGGCTATGAAAGCTGTTGGTGTTAGTAAGGGTTATATTGGTGTAGAAAAATCTAACATTGTTGCTATTGATAATATAAAAAAAGCTATATCTGCATTGCAAAAAGATAATATTAGTATAGAGTTAAAGTTATTACCCAATTCTTATCCTCAAGGTTCTGAAAAGCAGATAATAAAGACGATACTCAATAGAAAAGTTCCTCCAGGTGGATTGCCTTATGAAATTGGGGTTATAGTTAATAATGTATCTACTTGTTTTGCAATTTATGAAGCAGTCGCAATGAGAAAACCTTTATATGAAAGGATAATAACAATTGCGGGGGATGGAGTAAAACATACAGGGAATTTTATGGTTCCTATAGGTACGAAATTTAAAGATATTTTGAGTTTTTGCGAAAGCAAAAGTCCTATTGGTAAAGTTATATCAGGAGGTCCTATAATGGGGGATGCTCAACTGGGATTAGATACCCCTGTTATTAAAGGCACAGGGGGGATAATATTTTTAAGCCGTGATACCATTAAAAGATTTGACAACATAGAAACGGAATGTATAAAATGCGGTAGATGTGTTGATGCTTGTCCTTTAAATCTTATTCCTCAAAAATTAGTTCAGTTAGTTAAACATGAAAAATGGGATGAGTTGAATATTTTTAATATAAACGATTGTGTGGAATGTGGATGTTGTACATACATTTGTCCTGCAAACATTCCTATCATGCATTTAATTAAATTAGGCAAGTCTTATATATCATAGGTATTTTCAAAAAGGATAATTTGGTGGAAAACAATAGTAAAAATAATTTATTAATTTCATCGTCTCCACATATTTTTTCCAATTTAAGTGTTCAAAAGATTATGTGGAACGTAGCAATTGCTTTATTGCCTGCGGTTTTAGTTTCTTTATGGTTGTTTAGAATTAAAGCTTTAATGTTAATTATAGTATGTGTTTTAACAAGTATAATTGCAGAAGTTTTATTTTTAAAGTTGAGAAAAAAAACAATTTCTATATCAGATGGTAGTGCTGTAGTTACTGGTTTATTATTAGCTATGGTGTTACCTCCTTCTATTCCTTTAAGTTTAGCTGCATTAGGTGCAGTAGTAAGTATTGTTATAGGAAAACAGGTTTATGGAGGCATAGGGCAAAATATTTTTAATCCTGCTCTCGTTGGCAGGGCTTTTCTTATGGCGGCTTTTCCTGCTATGATGACGAAATGGATCAATCCTTTTTCTTTAGATGCTGTTACTACAGCTACTCCTTTAGGGCTTTTTAAATTTTCTCATACTTTTGTTTCTTTAAAAGAATTATTTATAGGGACAGTCCCTGGAAGTTTAGGAGAGACATCTGTTTTGGCTTTGGTTATAGGAGGTATTTATTTGTTTTCAAAGGGTTACGCTGATTGGAGGCCTTCTGTGGCTATATTTGTAGGCATAACTTTATTTAGTAGTATTTTATATATTATAGATTCTGGTTTTGGGTCACCTTTATTTCATCTTTTGTCCGGTGGAGTTGTGTTGGGATCATTGTTTATGGCTACTGACCCTGTTACTTCTCCTGTAACTAGTAAAGGTAAATGGATTTTTGGAATTGGGATAGGTATAATAATTATGGTTATTAGAATATGGGGAGGCTTACCAGAGGGAGTAATGTATTCAATCCTTTTGATGAATGCATTTACGCCATCTATAAATAAAATTTGCAGACCTAAAAGATTTGGGACTTAATAAAAAATAAATATTATGAAAGATGTAATTAAAAGAATATCAGTATTAGTATTAGTAAGTATTTTTTCAGGTTTAGTTTTATCTCAGGTATATAATTATGCTAATCCAAATATAGTAGAAAATCAAAAAGATGCGATTGAGAAGGCTATTTTTAATCTTATACCTTTAACGGTAAATTATGAGTTTAAAAAGATTGGAAACCAAGATATATATTTTTGTTATAAAAAAAATCAGGATTTGGCAGGATATGTATTTAAAGCACAGGGGATGGGCTACCAAGGACAAATAACTTTTATGGTTGGATTAAATAAAGATTTAAAGAAATTAAAAGGGATAGAGATACTTAAACATTCTGAAACCCCGGGTTTAGGTGCTAAAATTGTGACAGATGGATTCCGCAAACAGTTCGAAAATTTAAAAATTTATCCTACGATAGAATATGCAAAGAGTAGCGATTCACTAAAGGAGAATCAAATACAAGCTATTACTGGAGCTACTGTAACGTCTAAAAGTATAGTAAACATTTTAAACACAAAACTTAAAGATGTAGTTTCTGTTTTAAAAAATTATAGGTAAATTTATATTATGTCTGACGAAAGCAGTTTAAGATTTGAATTCATAAAAGGAATATGGCATGAAAATCCTGTTTTAAGACAGTTATTAGGTATGTGCCCTACTCTTGCTGTAACTACCACTGCTTTAAATGGTTTTACAATGGGGGTTGCTACTAGTTTTGTATTATTTTCTTCGAGCATCGTTGTTTCTCTTTTAAGAAAAGTTATTCCTCAACAAATAAGAATACCTGTTTATACTATTATTATTGCGACTTTTGTTACTATAGCAGATTTGTTTTTAGCTGCTGAATTTCCTGAATTAAGTAAAGCTTTAGGGCCTTACGTTCCTTTAATTGTAGTTAATTGCATAATATTAGGAAGACAGGAGATTTTTTCTTCTAAAAATCCTGTGTATAAATCGGTTGTCGATGCTTTGGGAATGGGGAGTGGTTTTATCTTAACTTTGGTTATTTTGGGTTCAGTTAGGGAAATCTTGGGAACAGGAAGCTTTTTTAATATAATATTATTTGACAACTTTCAAAAATGGGTGATAATGGCTTTACCTGCAGGAGCGTTTATTAGTTTAGGTTTTTTTGTAGCTTTAGTTAATTTTGTGAGTAAGAAACAAGCTACAGGCTACAAGTAACAGGCTGCAGGCTGCAAGCTACAAGCTACAGGCTGCAAGCTACAAGCTACAGGCTGCAAGTTACAAGCTACAGGCTGCAAGTTACAAGCTACAGGTTGCAAGCTACAAGCTACAGGCTGCAAGCTACAAGCTACAGGCTGCAAGTTACAAGCTGCAGGCTGCAAGTTACAAGCTGCAGGCTACAAGTAACACAGGCTACAGGCTACACTACAGGTTGCAAGTAACAGGCTGCAGGCTACAGGCTGCAGGATTGGAAAAGGGAGGGAAGAATGCAGAGTTATAAAGATTTGGAAATTTATCAACTTTCCCATGCGTTAGCAATTAAAATTCACAATATGACATTAGAGGATTTGCCTAAATTTGAAATATATGAAGAAGGAAGACAGATTAGAAAATCTTCTAAATCTATTCCTTCTACAATTGTAGAAGGATTTGGAAGAAAACAATACCAGCAAGAGTTTATAAAGTTTCTTACTTATGCAATATCTTCAAACGATGAAACAAAAGAGCATTTAGAATTATTATTTGAAACAAAATCATTAAAGAAAAAAAATATATTCAGCTATTTGTTAGAAAACTATGAAAAATTAGGAAAGAAATTATATAGGTTTCGTGAAACGGTACTTAAAAGTTTATAACCTGAATCGTGAAGCTTGTAGCTTGAGGCATGAGGTATGGAAATTTTATTAATATTTATAGCCGCAGTTTTAACACAAAACTTTGTTCTACATTATTTTTTGGGCATATGTCCATTTTTAGGAGTGTCTGGTAAATCGAATTCAGCTTTTGGAATGGGGATAGCTACAACTTTTGTTATGACATTAGCAGCTATGGCTACTTGGCTTATAAATCATTTCATACTTGTTCCGTTTGAGCTAAAATTTTTACAGTATGTATCATTTATAATTGTTATTGCGGGTTTAGTACAATTAGTAGAAATGTTTGTTCATAAAGTATTTTCTGATCTTTATCGAGTTTTAGGAATATACCTTCCACTTATAACTACTAATTGTGCGATTTTGGGATTGACTCTGTTTATGGTAATGCGTGATTATACTTTTTTGCAAGCAGTTATATTTGGATTAGGAGCAGGTGCTGGTTTCACATTGGCTTTGATTATCATGGCTGGGATAAGAGAAGAGTTGGAATTTTCAAATATACCGGATTGTTTTAGGGGGGCTGGAATTACGCTTATAACTGCGGGTATACTTGCATTGGCATTTATGGGATTTTCGGGTATAATATAGATTAGCTCATAGTTCATAGCTCGTAGCTCATAGCAAAAAAACAAAATCTGTAGTTAATTTATTTCTTAAAACTTATTGTTTAAACCTGTGTTGATTTGCGGTGAACGGAGTGAACAAGGAGGTTGGATATGTTTCATATAGTAGATAAAGATGAAATTATTAAAGGTAAAGTTACAGATATATATTTTGCAAGAACAAAACAGATTCTTTTAGAAAGAAATATACATAAACAAGTAAAAGTAGAGTTTACAGTTAAAAAATTTCCAAATGACTATAATTGGGGGGTTTTAGCAGGCATTGAGGAATGTGCAATATTACTTGAAGCCATTGAAGGGATACATGTTGAAGCTATGCCAGAAGGGACAATATTTAAAGAAGACCAGCCTGTAATGGAAATAGAAGGAGATTATACTGAATTTGGCATATATGAAACTGCATTACTGGGTTTGTTATCTCAAGCATCAGGAGTGGCAACTAAAGCAGCTAGATTTAGAAAATTAGCTGGTGATAAATTAATTGTAAGTTTTGGAGCTAGAAGGATGCATCCTGCAATTGTTCCTATGATTGAAAGGAATGCTTATATCGGAGGATGTGATGGTGTATCTACAATTGAGAGCGCTAATCTCTTAGGTATAAATCCTACGGGGACTATTCCACATGCCTTAGTATTAATAATAGGAGATGCTACAAAAACTGTTAAAATTTTTGATGAAGTAATAGATCCTAAAGTGCAGAGAGTTGCTTTAGTGGATACTTTTGAAGATGAGAGATTTGCAGCTTTAAAAGTTGCAAAAGAATTAGGTAAGAAACTATCTGCGGTTAGATTAGATACCCCTGTGTCTAGAAAAGGTGATTTTCGCAAGATTTTAGAAGAAATAAGATGGGAATTAGACCTTAGGGGTTATAAAGATGTAAAATTATTTGTAAGTGGAGGGATAGATGAAAATTCGGTGATTCAGTTAATTGATTACGCAGACGCATTCGGAATAGGAACATCTATAAGCAATGCTCCTGTATTAGATTTTGCTATGGATATTGTTGAAATTGAAGGGGAACCAATATCTAAGCGGGGGAAAACTTCAGGGAGTAAATGTGTATACAGGTGTCCTAAATGTTTTAAATCAATTACAGTTCCTGAAATGGCTGGAGATATTATTAAAGTTTGCGACTGTGGAGAAGAATATGAAGATTTACTACAACCTTTTGTTATTGAAGGTAATTTGGTAAGAAAACTTCCTGAACCCGATGATATAAGAAATTATGTTATCAAGCAGTTGGAATATGTAGATATAAATAGGGGGATTTAGTTATGATAGTTACCAAGCAAAAAGATATTAAGTCTATAGAAAATAATTTAAAGGATGTAGAGAGAGTTTTTATAGTAGGATGTGGGGAATGTGCTACAGTAGCTCATACAGGCGGAGAAAAAGAAGTAGAAGCTATGAAGGTTTATTTAGAAGGTTCTGGGAAAAAGGTAGTAGGGACAGCAATACCAGAATCCCCTTGTTTTGAACTACAAGTAATACGATTAATTAGAGAAAATAAAGAGCAATTGTCTTTAGCTGAAGCTGTGCTTGTAATGGCTTGTGGTTTGGCTGTGCAAAATTTTAAAAAGTTTTTAGAAGATAAAATTATTTTACCCGCATGTGATACTTTGTTTATGGGCAGTATAAGTAAAAATGGAAGAGATTTTTCGCAATATTGTTCTGCTTGCGGGCAATGTGTATTAGATAAAACAGATGCTTACTGTCCTATTACCAGATGTCCTAAAGGCATGCTTAATGGGCCGTGTGGAGGAGTTCATGATGGAAAATGCGAAGTGGATAGAAGTAAGGATTGTGTATGGACTTTGATATATAAAAGTTTATTGAAAAAGGATAATGTAGAAAAAATGAAAGACATACAACCACCGAGAGATTATAGCGTAAATGTTTTTCCGAAAACTTATTCTTTATGAGAGAAGGGAGATAGTTATGGATGAAAAAGGTATAAGTGAGTGTGTTAAGAAGATTTTAGAATATGTAGGAGAAGACCCTAATCGAAAAGGTTTATTAAAAACTCCGGAAAGAATTGCTAATATGTATAAAGAATTGCTGTGGGGAATAAATAAATCAGCTGATAAAGAGTTAGAGGTATTATTAGAGGAGAATCATGATGAGGTAGTTTTACTAAAGGATATTACTTTATATTCTTTGTGTGAGCATCATCTTTTGCCTTTTTTTGGGAAAGCTCATGTAGCTTATATTCCAAGTGGAAATAGAGTTACAGGGTTAAGTAAATTAGCTAGAGTAGTAGAAGTGTTATCTAGAAGATTACAAATTCAAGAAAGACTTACAACTCAAATTGCTGAAGTTATAATGGATAAACTTAGACCTTTAGGAGTAATGGTGATAATAGAAGCAGAACATCTTTGTTTAAGTATGAGAGGAGTCAAAAAACCTGGGGCTACTACTGTAACTAGCGCAGTAAGGGGTGTTTTTAAAACTAATTCTAAGACTCGTTCTGAAACCATGTCTTTAATAAGAAAATAAATTTTCTCATCTTAATTTATATCTGCATTATTTTTATACGAAAATGTTGAAATTATATTTGCATTAAATTATAATAAATATGTATCTTCTATTTAAATTTATGCATATTAATATAAAAGGAGGTTTATTGGTGGGGAATAAAAAAATAATTTTTGTTATTATATTGTTAGGTTTGTTGGTATTTTTGTTTATTTTATTTTTTCCAAAGTCTGAATCTGATTTAAAAAATAAAAAAGCAGAAGTTTTATATAATGAAGCAAAGTTATTTTTTAAAGAACACAATTATTCTAAAGCCTTAGAAACTTATAATAGTATAATAGAAAATTATCCAGAGCATGAAAATATACCTTACATATATTATGATTTGTTTAAAATATACGAAAGTCAGGACAAATTGATTAAAGCTAAAAATATGTTAGAAGCTATCATCAATGATTTTTCGAATGTTGATATAATTAAAAAAGTTCAGAAAAATTTAGAAGATTTAAATATCCGTATCTTATTTTCACCTCTTGATACTAAATATGATATTATTTATGAAGTTCAAAAAGGAGATACATTAGTAGAAATTGCTAAAAAATATAATACAACTGTGGATTTGATTAAGAAATCTAATAATTTGGAAAATAATGCGATTTTTCCAGGGATGAAGTTAAAAATTATCAATTCCGAATTTAGTATTTTAGTTATTAAATCTCAAAATATACTAACTTTAAAATTGAGTGGAGAAATTTTGAAAAGTTATAAAATTTCGACAGGTAAAGGTGGATATAATTCAACACCTATAGGGACATTCTATATAACTACTAAGTTGCCTGACCCTGTCTGGTATAAAAATGGTAAGAAATTTTTACCTCAAGATCCAGAAAATGTATTAGGTTCTCGATGGATGGGTTTATCTAAAAAAGGATATGGTATTCATGGAACTACCGAACCTGATTCAATTGGTAAACCTATAACAGAAGGCTGTGTAAGAATGTATAATTCTGATGTGGAAGAATTATATTCACTTGTTCCCGTAGGGACAAAGGTTAATATTATAGAATAATTTTTTTTATAGAGCGTGATTTTTATGAATGGTGATGTTTTAGAATTTGAAAAACCTATCTTGCAACTTGAAAAAAAGATAGAAGAATTAGAAGATTTTTCTAAAAATAGTGATATAGACTTATCTAAAGAGATTAATAAATTACAAGACCGTTTAGAAAAAGCTAAAAAGGATATTTTTGGTAATCTTTCGCCGTGGCAAAGAGTACAGTTGGCTCGTCATCCTAAAAGGCCATATACTCTTGATTATATCCAAATGTTAACCAGTGAATTTATAGAATTACATGGAGATGGTGTTTTTGGTGATGATAAAGCTATGATAACAGGTCTTGCTAAGCTGAATGGTCAGCGTGTTGTTTTAATAGGTCATCAGAAAGGTAGAAATACTAAGGAAAATATAATGCGTAATTTTGGGAGTGCCCATCCTGAAGGTTATAGAAAAGCTATAAGAATTATGAAACTTGCAGAAAAATATAATCTTCCAATAGTAGTTTTCATAGATACACCTGGGGCATATCCTGGAATTGGAGCTGAAGAACGCGGGCAAGCTAATTCAATCGCAAATAATCTAAGGGAGATGACTCAACTTAAAGTTCCTATAATAATTTTTATTATTGGGGAAGGAGGAAGTGGGGGAGCATTAGGTATTGGGTTAGGTGATAAAATATATGGGTTAGAAAATTCTTACTATTCGGTTATATCTCCAGAAGGTTGTGCTGCGATTCTTTGGAGAGATAGAAACAATGCTTCTGATGCTGCTGAAGTACTTAAATTAACTTCGCAAGATTTACTGGAGCTTAAAATTATAGATGGTATAGTAAAAGAACCTTTGGGGGGTGCACATAAGAATCCGGAAGAAGCTATGCGGTCTATAAAGAAAATAATAAATAGAGATTTGATAGAATTAAATAAGTTACCTTCTAATGTATTGATAAAAAAAAGGTATGAAAAATTTAGAAAAATAGGTGAATTTATAGAA
Source organism: Candidatus Omnitrophota bacterium (assembly GCA_018399975.1). Classification (GTDB taxonomy): domain Bacteria; phylum Omnitrophota; class Gorgyraeia; order M55B152; family M55B152; genus M55B152. The sequence goes on along the minus strand of JAGYNU010000018.1, from coordinate 7,380 downwards.
AATCCATATGATTTTGAAGAAGGTAAAGAAGAATAAGAAGTTTATTATAGGTTTGAGTTTCTATTAACAGGAGGAGAGAATGAAACATTTAGATCAGATTTTTGTTCGTTACAAGGATAATCCTATACTTGAAAAGGATGATATACCTTATCCTGCGAATACTGTGTTTAATCCTGCAGCGTGTAAGTATAAAGATTATATTTATCTTCTTTTGAGAGTCGAGGATAGAATGGGGATTTCTCATTTAACTTTGGCTCGTAGTAAAGATGGTTTTAACTTTGAAGTAGATAAAAATCCTTTTATGTATCCCGGGGAAGATCCCTATTTTTCTATTTATGAGGAATATGGAATTGAAGATGCTAGAATTACACAATTTTCAGATGGTGTATATTATATAATGTATGTAGTTCATTCTGCTTTTAGCCCGCGTATAGGAATTGCAAAGACTAATGATTTTAAAAAGGTAAAAAGATTAGAAATAATATCTGAACCTTCCACTAAAGATGGGGTTCTTTTTAGTGAAAAAATAAAAGGTGAATATGTCCGTTTAGATAGGCCCGATGATGAAAATATTTGGATTAGTTATTCACCGGACTTAAAATATTGGGGAAAATCTAAGGTTTTGTTATATCCGCGCGAAGGGAAGTGGGACGCTCAGAAAATAGGAGCTGGACCTCCGCCAATAAAGACAGAAAGAGGATGGTTGCTTATATATCACGGTGTGCGTATGACGGCTGCCGGAAGATTATATAGAGTTGGGGTAGGCCTTTTGGATTTAGAAAATCCGGAAAAAGTGTTGGGAGTAAACGATGGTTTCTTATTAGGGCCAAAAGAGAATTATGAGAGAATAGGAGATGTCGGTAATGTAGTTTTCCCAACAGGGGTTGTAATAGAAGGTGATGAATTGATAATGTATTATGGAGCCGCAGATTCTTGCGTATGTGCAGCTACTGCTAAATTGTCTGATTTAATTGATATTTGTCTTGCATAATATTAACAATTATATTTTTAAATTTAAAAAGGATGTAAAATGAGAATAGCATTTATATCTTCATATCCACCGATAGAATGTGGGATAGCTACTTATACAAAGTATCTTACTGATGAATTAAAAAAACCAGAAAGAGGCAATGAAGTATATGTAATTAGCCATTATGGTGGGCATGGGGATAAAGTATTTGGTGCCTTTGATTATAATGATAGAGATATTTATGTGAAAGCTTTTGATACTACTATGCGGTTTACTCCGGACATTGTGCATATTCAACATGAATTTGGTCTTTTTGGACTACATGAAGGTATTAACGTTTTACCTTTGATGCAACTATTGAAAATGAATGGAGTGCCAATAGTTGTTACGCTGCACACAATTTATAAGACGCTTAATAGATACCAGCAATTTATTACTGAGAAAATGATAAAGTATGCTAATAATGTTATTGTGCATGAACCTTTTCAATTGGATTTTATTAAAAAAGCATTTTCTGATATAGATATAAGTAAAATTAAAGTTATACCTCATGGAGTGCGTAGGGTAAAGAAAATAGCTAATGCAAAAAGATTGTTAAAGATTGACCCTAACGATAAAGTGATTTTGATTATAGGATATTTTAGGCCTTCTAAAAAGTTGGATTTGATTGTTGATATTTTTCCTGATATTTTAAAACAAGTTCCCAATGCGAGATTGATAGTTGCAGGTAAAACAAGATTAAATGAATTTTTGGATTACAGAAATTACTTTTTTGGAAAAATTAATAAGTCACCTGCCATCGATAGAATTTTAGAATTAAGGGGTCAATTCCCTCAGGATGTTTTTGACAGAATATTATCAGCGGCAGATGTAGTCCCTTTGCCTTATAAAATAAATTCTCAAAGTGGTATATTTGCACATTGTTTAGCTTTTGGGCTTCCCACTGTTTGCAGTAATAATCCTTCTATGAAAGCTGCGTTAAATAAAAGCAAAGGAGGATTTGTTGCTAAAAACAAAAAAGAGTTTATTGGGAAAATTGTTAAGATACTGCAAGATGATAAATTAGCACAATCAATGCATGAGAATATATTAGATTATGTTTTTAAAACTTGTAGTTGGCAGGTAGTAGCGGATAAAACATTAAAAATATACAATAAACACGTCTCTATCCCTTACGGCAAATCTAAATATATCTGGGTGTAATTTAGTTCCTAGTTTATAGAACATTAACATACAGAGGTATCAGGTAACAAGTATCAAGTAACAGGTAAAAACAAATCTTTTTAAAACATAAATTCATTTCCCATCACTTACTGTGTTCCCTGTTATCTTTTGCGCTTTTTTACTTTGTGTTTGTTTCTACTTGTTACATGGTACCTGTAACTTGTTACATTTTGACCATGAACTCTCGACAATAAACTAAAAGTTCTTACTTGGTACTTTGTTTTAACTTAGGACTTAGGACATAGGACGTAGGACATTTAAGCTAATTTGCCGGAGGTGGGAGTCGAACCCACACCTGCAAAGCAGACACGATTTTGAGTCGTGCGCGTCTACCAATTCCGCCACTCCGGCAATCAAAGCAGATTATAGATAGAAGATTAAAGAACATAAAAAAACAAAGAAAACAGAAAAAACTTGAATCTATAATCTATCATCTTTAATCTAATTTTGTGGAGCTGGAGGGATTCGAACCCTCGACTTCGACAATGCCATTGTCGCACTCTCCCAACTGAGCTACAGCCCCTTTTTAAAAGTTAGATATAAATATATAATAAATCAGACTAAGTTTCAAGATATCTTTGTATGTTAAAACAGATTTTTACTTTAAATGTTTTGTTTATGTTGTTATAATTTGATAAGATTTATTTATATTTAATTAATTTGATATCTTAACAACTAAAGGGAGAAGAACAATGTCAGATAAATATCCTTTTAAAAAAATTGAAAAGAAATGGCAGAAGTTTTGGGAAGAACAAGGTTTTTTTAAAACAGATTTAGAATCCGATTTAAAAAAATTTTATTGTCTTATGATGTTTCCTTATCCTTCCTCGGCACTTCATGTAGGGCATGGGCGAAATTATATATTAGGGGATGCAGTTGCCAGATACAAGAAAATGAAAGGATTTAATGTTTTGACTCCTATGGGGTGGGATGCATTTGGATTACCCGCTGAAAATCAAGCCATAAAGCGTAACATTCCACCAGCAGAGTGGACTTTTAGTAATATAAAGAAAATAAAAAAGCAACTTTCTACTTGGGGTATTTGTTATGATTGGGATCGTGAAGTTACTTCTTGTAAACCTGAATATTATAAGTGGACGCAATGGCTTTTTCTTAAATTGTACAAACATGGTTTAGCTTATAAGAAAAAAGCCTCTGTCAACTGGTGCCCTTCCTGTCAAACTGTTTTGGCAAACGAGCAAGTTGTTTCAGGGCGGTGTGAACGATGTAACTCTGAGGTTGAACAAAGAGAATTAGAACAATGGTTTTTTAAAGTTACAGATTATGCCCAAAGATTATTGGATGATTTAAAGCTTCTTGATAATTGGCCTGAAAGGGTAAAGATTATGCAGAACAATTGGATTGGTAAAAGTAAGGGATGTATGATTAAGTTTCCTGTAGTTGATTCAGATAACATATTGGAATGTTTTACTACAAGAGCCGATACTTTATTTGGAGCGACTTATTTAGTATTAGCTCCGGGACATTCTCTTATAGATGAATTGATTTTTGATAGCCCTGATGCAGAAAAAATAAAGGATTTTGTTAGGAAAGTAAAAAAGGAGGTTTATCAAGGGGCAAATATAGCGAGAAATTTTCGTGAAGAGATTGAAAAAAAAGGTATTTTTACCGGTAAATTTGCAGTAAATCCTGTCAATAATGAAAAAATACCTATATGGGTTTCGAATTATGTCCTTTCCGAGTATGGCACTGGTGCAATTATGGCAGTTCCAGCACATGACCAGAGAGATTTTGAATTTGCTAAGAAATATAATTTACCTATAAAAATAGTTATAAAGCCTGAGAATAAAGATTTAGGGGTAAAAGATTTAAATAGTGCTTTTGAAGATGAAGGGATAATGATAAATTCGGGAGATTTTAATGGGTTAAAAAGTAAAGAAGGTGCTAATAAAGTTGCAGAATTTTTAGAAAATAAATCAGCTGGAAAGAAAAAAATTCAGTATCGATTAAAAGATTGGCTTATATCTCGCCAAAGATATTGGGGGGCTCCTATTCCTATAATTTATTGTGATAAATGCGGTATTGTTCCAGTCCCTGAAAAAGATTTACCTGTTGTTTTGCCGGAAACAGTGGAATTTAAACCTACTGGAGAATCTCCTTTAAAAGATGTAAAGAGTTTTATCGAGGTCAAATGCCCTAAATGTGGAGGGAATGCTAAAAGAGAATCGGATACTATGGATACTTTTGTAGATTCAAGTTGGTATTTTTTAAGATATATTTCTCCAAATGATGATGATAAGGCTTTTGATAAAGATTTGGTTAATAAATGGTTGCCCGTTGACCAATATATTGGCGGAGTAGAGCATGCTATTTTACATCTTTTATATGCCAGGTTTATTGTTAAAGTTTTATATGATATGAAATTTGTAGATTTCAAAGAGCCTTTTGAAAAACTTTTCACGCAAGGAATGGTAGTTAAAGATGGAAAAAAGATGTCGAAATCAAAGGGAAATGTGGTTGACCCTGCAGATTTAATCGAGCGATATGGTGCAGATACAGTAAGGCTTTATACTTTATTTATAGGCCCTCCTGAGAAAGATGCTGAGTGGAGTGATAAAGCAGTTGAGGGAGCTTGGAGGTTTTTGAATAGAGTTTGGAGGTTGGTAAGACAAGTAATAAGTGACAAGTATCAGGTTGCAAGTAAAAAAAACCAACAAAGAGATGATGCTAATACTAGAGAATTAAAAAGGAAGACGCATGAAACCATAAAAAATGTTACTGAAGATATAGAACGGGATTTTCATTTTAATACTGCTATAGCTTCTATTATGGAGTTAGTTAACTTAACTCAAAGTTCAAAGTTGAAAGCTGAAAGGAAAGTCTTAAAAGAAGCTATAGAAACTATTGTTATTTTACTTAGTCCTTTTGTCCCTCATATTTCAGAGGAGTTATGGCAGAAATTAGGTTACAAAAATAGCATTTTAACAGAAAAATGGCCTGTATATGATAAAAAAGCTTTGGAAAAAGAAGAAGTAGAGATAGCAGTGCAGGTAAATGGTAAGTTAAGAACAACATTAAAAATACCTGTTGATTTAACTGATAAAGAAATAAAAAAGATGGTTTTAGATAATGAAAAGATAAAAAAATATGTTGACGATAAAGAAATTAAAAAATTTATTGTAATTCCCAATAAATTAGTAAATGTGGTAGTATAGAGTATCATTTTCAATGTTTATTGATCGCGAAATATTCTTGACACTACTTAAGTAGTCTTATGTTTGACAAGTTTATTTTTATATGGTATCTTTAATTTAAATAGGAGTGTGTTATATGGTAGATAATAGAAGAGAAATTGAAAGAAGACAATTTCCAAGACTTGTGTTGGAAAAAAGCACAAACTATCGTATAGTTAATGATAGCAGATTTTATAATGGCTTAGTGAAAAATATTAGTGCTGGTGGTATAAAATTATTATCTTTTAATTTTATTCCAAAGGATAGAGAGGTTATTATTGAAGTGCAATTGGATTATGATTTTATAAAGACAAATGCTGTCGTTGCATGGGTTAAACAATTATCTTATTCTGGGAGATATGAAATTGGTTTAAAGTTTATATTCCAGGAAGAAAATGATACAATTGCGTCTATTGATGATGCTAAAGGTATTGTTTCTAAATATGTAGAAGGTAGGCTTTCCTAAGAATCATTCTATTCCCTTCACTTTTTTTCTTTAATATAATAAATTGACATATGTTAGTAAAATTGTTATAATTTTAACAATCATATTTATATAAAATATATAGTTTTTTTGATATTTTACGGAGAGAAATTTTAAATTGTTTCTGTGGTTATTAACTGTATTTTGCTTTATGCATCTTTTGGCCCCGGAGATTAATCTCCGGGATTTTTTTAATGATATTATAGGAGTGTGTTGTATATGGATAGCAGGAAATTTAATACTATTCCAGAGGTAATAAACGATTTAAAGCTTGGTAAAATGGTAATAGTTGTCGATGATAAAAATCGTGAAAATGAGGGTGATTTAGTTATAGCTGCTTCTAAAGTTAATCCTGATGATGTAAATTTTATGGCTAAGCATGCAAGAGGATTAATATGTGTTCCTATGGAAGCAAAAAGATTAGATAAATTAGGGCTAAGGCCTATGTCTAATAATAACAGGGACCCTTATTTGACAGGGTGGACAATTTCAGTAGATGCAAAAGAAAATGTAACTACAGGTATTTCTGCTTATGACAGAGCAACTACTATAAAAAGATTATCAAATCCTGAATCAAAATATGAAGATTTTAATACTCCAGGGCATATTTTTCCTTTAAGGGCTGAACCTGGAGGAGTATTAGTTCGTGCAGGGCATACTGAAGCGTGTGTAGATTTAGTTAAATTAAGTGGACTTTATCCTGCTGGAGTTATTTGTGAAATAATGAATGAAGATGGGACTATGGCTAGAGGAAAAAATTTATTTGATTTTGCAAAAAAACATAATCTTAGGATATGTACAATTTTAGATTTAATAGAATATAGAAGAAGGTCTGAAAAACTTATAAATATGGTTGCTTCTACACGATTACCTACTATTTATGGCGATTTCAAATTGAAATTGTATGAGAGTTTAGTTGATAAACGTAAGCATGTAGCATTGATTTTAGGAAAAGATAAATTTAGTAAAAGTGAAACTGTTTTAGTTAGAGTACATTCAGAATGTTTAACTGGTGATGTATTTGGTTCTTTTAGATGTGATTGCGGAACTCAATTAAAAAGTGCTTTAAATATCATAAATAAAAAAGGTAAAGGTGTTTTATTATATATGAGGCAAGAAGGCCGAGGTATAGGATTAGTAAATAAAATTAAGGCTTATAAATTACAAGATGAAGGATTAGATACAGTAGAGGCTAATGAAGAATTGGGATTTAAGGCTGACTTGAGAGAATATGGGATAGGTGCCCAAATATTATCAGATTTAGGGATTAGAAAAATCAGATTGCTTACAAATAATCCCAAAAAAATTATTGGTTTAGAAGGATATGATTTAGAAATTGTGGAAAGGATACCTTTAGAAATAGTCCCTAATGAAACTAATAAAAATTATCTTAATACAAAAAAAGAAAAATTAGGCCATTTGTTGAGAAAATCTAAGTTTTAAAAGAGGCTACAGGCTACAAGCTGCAGGCTACAAGATACAAGTAACAAAGCAAATTACTAATTGCT
>JAGYNU010000017.1 GCA_018399975.1 Candidatus Omnitrophota bacterium | reverse complement strand
GGGTCTAATTTTGAAGCTCTTAAAATACGGTCTAAAAACTTTTTCATATTCCCCTCCTAAATGAGGACACAACTTATGGAATTTATGACATAAGTTGTAAGTCCGAATTTATGCCCGAGATACTCAGGGTAAATATCGAAGAGATTTACCCTGAATGTTGTATCCGGGCTGTATTTAATATAAGGCACACAACTTATGGAATTTATGACATAAGTTGTAAGTCCGAATGCCTGTCCGCCAATTTTTGTGGCGGATAATGAACATAAATCATAAGTGCGAATTTTTAGATAACAAGTTTCTTGAGGTAGTCAGGTTCCAGCCAGCTTATTCCCAATTTTTCTGCCCAAGTTATTACTCCCTTATCAGTAGTTACTAAAGTTGCTTCTAATTCTTTAGCTAATAAAATCAAATCAACATCCTCTTTACTATCAATGGTTCCTTCTCTCAAGGCAGCCCTATATTTATTTCGCAAGTTACTTATGATATCTTCGGTTATTTCTTTATCTTTAGCTTCTCTTATAGCTTTTTCTGATAGTCTTAAACCTTTATTGACACGTTTTCTTATATCGTCAATTAATTCATATAGTAAAAATCCAGGAACTTTTAGTTCGTATTTTTTAGGAGATTTTTTCTGCATGGTAAGTAAGAGTTGATGACTAATTGTCTTTTTATCAATAAAATCCATAAGTTCATTAAAAATTGAAGGTGGCATAAAAAATTGTATATTTTCTTTTTTTACAGCATATTCTAAAAATTTTTTGAACGCTTCAGTTGGAGAATTTCCAAATAAGTCTCTTGATTTAGGATTTATAAAAATGTTAGTATCCAAAACTAATTTATTTATATGTTTATTCATTATTGTTTATATTATTTTTTTTCAACTTTTTTAATTTCGTTTTTTTCGTTTAAATATATAATTTTTGAAGAATTAGTTTTTGCTTTATTTTTTTCTATAAAACCGTAAGATAGAATGCAAATTTCTTCACCTTTCTTTCCTTTTTTTGCAGCTGGACCGTATAAAATAATATTACCTGAATTTTTTGGTTCTGGTATTACATATGTTTCCAGCCGGTAACCACTATTATAATTTAAAACCTGAACTTTTTCTCCTGCAAAAATATTACTTTTTTTTAGTATTTCTTCATCTATTCCAATACTTCCATTGTAGTAAAGTTTTGTATTTGTTACTATAGCTTTTTGAATTTTTGATTTTAACATTTGGATTAACATTTTTCACCCTTTATTTAGATTTAATTATTTATATTTATTATACTTTGCCTTAAAACCAATTTTATCACGAACAACATAAGATTAAAATAGAAAGTTATAGAATTTTAGCTTTCTAAAATAAATAATTTAGCAATTCTTGCATTTTCTTTTACATCTATTCCATTAAAAGCAAAAAAAGATAATTTTAAATCGTTTGTGTCATTTTTTGTAATAATTTCGGTGTTAATGATTGCTCCAGCGTCGATAGTTCTTTTTAATGGAGTGATAATACCGAGCTGGTTTTCTTTTATTGATATTTTTTCATTTATTTTTACATAATATAATCCTTGTTCTAATTCCCACCAACCATATTTGTCTTTTGGATTTTTTTTATATGGTTCTAATTGAGGAATTTGAGACTTTTTTTCTTCGCTACCTCCAAAATCTATGCTTCCTTTGTTGTGTATTTCAAAAATTTTTGAAACGGTTAGATGTAACTCATGACTTTTGATCTGGTGTTTTTCTGAAATTATATTTTTAACATATTGTAAAAAATCTTTATTTTTAATATATTCCATTTTCATCTCCTTTAATAAGAACATAACTTAGCGAATAAAATGAAGCTAAGTTATTTGTTCGCATTAAACACTGAACCTTTTAAGGCGAAGTGTCTATTTACTCACTTCGTTCGTAAATACGGACCTGTCCACCAATCTTTTTGACTGGCTTGTTCACCGACCGAAACTAAAGGATAAGTGTCAATTCCATACCCCTTCTATTTGGGTATGGCATTTAGGACATTTGTTTTCAGTTATTTTATTTTCTATAATGCCAAAGTAACTTCTTTTAATCAATAAAGTTTTGCAATTATTGCAATAAGTGTTAATATCTTCTGGCCCTACATTTCCAATATAAATATATTTTAATCCTGCATTTTTTCCTATTTGTTTTGCTTTTCTTAAAGTTTTTAATGGAGTCGGATATGAATTTTCCCTATTATAATCGGGATAAAATCGACTAATATGCCACGGTATATCTTTTCCTACACTTGATATGAATTGTGCTATGTTTTGCAATTCTTCGTCTGAATCGTTTAGTTCTGGGATTATCAATGTTGTTATTTCTATCCATATTTTCTTTTTTTTCATCAATTTTATAGAGTCTAAAATAGGTTGTAGCCTTCCTTTAACAATTTTATTATAACTGCTTTCTTTAAAGAACTTTAAATCTATATTTGCAGCGTCTAAAAAAGGAGCAATAATTTCTATTGCTTCAGGAGTCATAAAACCGTTAGTAACAAAAATATTATAAAGACCGTTTTCTTTAGCTAACTTTGCGGTATCATAAGCATATTCAAAGAATATCGTAGGTTCTGTGTAAGTATAAGCTATGCTTTTACAATTTGTTTTTTTTGCATTTGACACAATTTGTCCTGGAAATAGTTCAGTACCATCGAAAGTTTTTAATTTTTTTTTGTCAATTTGCGATATCCTCCAATTTTGACAAAAATCACACTTAAAATTACAACCTATTGTTGCTATAGAATATGCATAAGTCCCTGGTAAAAAATGATATAATGGTTTTTTTTCTATAGGATCAGTATTTGCAGATATTGTTTCTCCGTATACTAAAGAATATAATTTTCCGTCTATATTTTGTCTTACTCCACAGATGCCAAATTTGGATTCTGCTATTTTACATCTATGAGCACATAAATAGCAATATACATTTTTATTTTCCAATTTTTTATACAACATAGCTTCTTTTTTCATGGTTATTCTTGTTGGCTTAATTGATATGATTTAATTTTCTCAAGTAGTTGTTCTGCTTCGTTTGGTTTTGTTTTTTTTAATTTATTATATTCTATTTTAGCTTTTTCGATATCTCCCTTTTTTATAAATATTTCGCCAATATTTTTATGTATCATTATTAAATTAGAGTTTAATTCTAAAGCTTTTTTGTAATTTTGAATTGCTTTATCATATTTTTCAATTTTTGCCATACAATATCCAATGTTTTTATATGATGCATAATCATCTGATTTAATAGCAATAGCTTTTTTATAAAAAATTATTGCTTTTTCGTACTGATTGTTTTTTTGATATTCACAAGCTTTACTAAAATAACTTTCGTGTGGCGAATTTTGTTTTTCTATTGGAGGACCTATTGCTGCAAAGGCACTAAACAAAATAAAAAAACTTAATAGTATAAAAATAAATAATGATTTATATAACATTTTATAGATTTAAATTATGGAAATTTATTTTTTTGACACCAGCTTTTTCCATTTCCTTTATAGCTTTATCAACATCTCCAGGATTTACTTCTATTCCTTCAATTGCATCAGTTAACAAATACACTTTGTATCCATATTTAATTGAATCAAGGCAAGCTATTTTAACACAGTAATCTGTAGCTATTCCTCCTATATATAGTTCTTTTATACCGATAGTTTTTAAAACATCATTGAATTTTTTTTGATTTTCATCATACCCTTCAAAACAAGAATAACCTTCTTCATTTGGCTTTATTCCTTCTGATATTATTATCACATTTTCAGGTAATTCGAGTCCAGGATGAAAGTTTGCTCCCTTTGTATTTTGAATGCAATGTGGCGGCCATTTACCGCCAAATTTTTCAAAGTGCTGGGAATCTTTCGGATGCCAATCTCTAGTAGCAATAATTGGTAAGTTTTTGTTTTTAAATTCCTTTATGTATTTATTGAAATTTCCTACAACATGTTGACATTTTTTAACTGGGAGCTTTCCTCCAGGACAAAAATCATTTTGCACATCTACTATTAAAAGTGCTTTTTGTTTTTCCATTTTACACTCCAGTATTTAGTAATTTTCAAAAGTATTCTATTTTAAATTCGTTAAATTCTCCACTTCCTGACATCCAAGAAACAGTTTCGTTTGTTATATATTTGTCTAACATACTGTTTTTTATCTTAGTTAGGAATTTTTCTAATTTATCTTTTTCGCCTTCACAAACGATTTCTACTCTACCGTCGAATAAATTTTTAACCCAACCTGTAAGATTTAATTCGGATGCTATATTTCTTGCTGTAAAACGAAAACCAACTCCTTGCACTCTTCCTGAGTAGTACACATGAATTCTTTTCATTCCTAATATTAAATTATAATTTCTAAATTTGTTTTTTTTTGTTTTTATTGTATTTGTTTTGTAAAATATTTTTTTGCTTTTTCTATATCTTTTTTTATTTGGTTTGTTAAATCATTTATGTTAGCAAATTTTTTTTGATTTCGCAATTTATGTAAAAATTTTACTTGAATTTTTTCTTCTATAGGAATTTGTTTGTTAAAGTCAAAAAGATGTAATTCTATTGAAAAATGTTTATCTGCGAAAGTTGGATTATCACTTATGCTACTTACTCCTTTATATGATATATTATTATACCAGCATTTTGTTATATATACACCCTTTTGGGGTAAATTTTCTTTTCGGATATCCAAATTAATAGTTGGGAAACCTATTTTTTTACCTCTTCCTTTCCCCTTAATTACTTGTGCTTCTAATTTTTCTTTCATAGTAGTTTTTCTATTATTTATAACCTAATTCTATCATGATTTAAGCTGTTTTGAAAAATTTAGAGAAGCATAAAATATATTACTCTCCTAATTCTTGTTCTAAATCGATTTTTTTTCGTAATTTCTTTTTTTCTGCATGTTCTTTTTTCTTCTTTAACATTTTTTCCTTAGCTCTTTTTGAACGGCGGCGTTTTTTACGCCTTATTTTTTCTATTTCCTGTTGTTTTTTAGATTTTTTACCTAATATTTTATTCGCTATTTTATCGACTAAACGCCTTCTCGCTAAAAACCGATTTACAGTTCTTGAACGGTTTTGATGACACTTTACTTCTATTTTAGTAGGAAGATGTTTTAAATATACACAGTTAGAAGTAGAGTCGGCTTTACGTCCTCCTTTACCAGATGGACGTATGAAGTTTTCTTCTATATCTTTTTCTTTTATATTGAAACGTTCCATCTTTTTTTCTAAGTTAATTATTTTTCTTTGACTTACGCCGAATTTACTCATATTTAGATTTTACTTTTTTATGTAATAATGTTAATTTACTTCGCTTAATTTTTCTTATCATATCTTGTTTTTTATATATCTTATAATTATATTTCTAAATACATAGGTGTATCTGATGTGTCAGATTTTAGAAGATGTTGAATCTCTTTTAGAAAAGTAGATTTATTTGAAAGAGTTCCTCTTATAGTAGCAGGGTATGTTATATAAAGTTTTTCCTTTGCTCTTGTGCACGCGACATAAAATAACCTTCGTTCTTCTTCTTCAGACTCAATTGAATTTAGATAGTATGAAATTGGAAATCTACCTTCGGCCATATCGATTACAAATACAGTATGCCATTCTAATCCTTTAGCAGAGTGTATAGTTGATAAACATAATGTATTTTTTTTAGAATAATTTTCATTTACATACAATCCATTCGAATTACTGTTAGATGGCGGTTCTAATAACATGTCTGTTAAAAAGTCATTTAAATTTGAATATTGTTCTATTATAGATTCTAATTGTAGCAAGTCTTCTTTTCTTTTAGGGAAGTCATCGAATTTGTCTATTAATATAGGGTTATAATAGGTTAATAAATTATGCATTTTTTCTTTTGGAGTTGTTTTTTTGCTTGCCATTAAAGATAAAGTATTAGAGAGGTTTCTGATTTTTTTGTTTTTTGGCATAAACGTTTTGATTTTGGCAAACGGATTAGGATACTTTAGTATGTTTTTCAGTATTTTTTTGCAAGTTACTTCTCCTATCCCTCGAAGTAATAATAATATTCTGTACCATGAAACTTCATCTTTAGGGTTTTGTATAACTTTAAAATATGCCATTATATCTTTTATGTGAGATGTTTCAAAAAATTTAAAGCCTCCGTGTTTAACATAATTTATACCGTTTTTTTTAAGCTGAATTTCTAATGGGATTGCTTGATAGGATGCTCTGAAAAGAACCGAAATGTCATTTAAGTTAACCCCTCTTTTATGTAAATCTAATATTTTTTCTAAAATCTTTTCAGCTTGATTTTCTTCATCGTTTGCATAAATTAATTCCGGGATATCCCCCCTTTTATTTTTAGTAAAAAGCACTTTAGTATATTTTTCGATGGCATTATCGATAATACCATTAGCCATATCTAAAATCGGCTGTGTGCTTCTGTAATTTTCTTCTAATTTTATGATTTTAACGTCAGGAAAAAATTTTTCTTTAAAATCGAACATATTTTTAAAATTAGCTCCTCTAAAGCTATAAATACTTTGAGTATCGTCTCCTACTACCATAACATTTCTGTGTTTTTTAGCTAATAAATATGTTATTTCTCCTTGGATTTTATTTGTATCTTGATATTCATCTACCATGATATAACTGTAATAGTCTGCTATTTGTGGGTATTGTTTTAAAATTTTTTTTAAATAAATTAAAAGGTCGTTATAATCAATTAAGTTGTTATTAAGTTTATAACTTTGATATTTTTCAGCAATTTTATTTATATCATCTATTTGAGCGATAAAATGCGGGTAATCTTCTTCGATTAATTGTCCGTAACTTATTTTTTTGTTCATGCTTATATTAATTATTTTTTCTAATGTTTTTTTGAAAGGAAATCTTTTATCTTTTTTTGAAATTTTTAATTTTTCTCTTACTAAATCGATAACATCAGCTGAGTCTATTCTATCCAAAATAGTATAATCATTCGAAATATTTATTTTTTGAGCATTTTTACGTAAAATTTTATTGGCAAAGGAATGAAAAGTTCCTCCGGATACCTTTTTAATTCTGTTTTTATCTCCTCCTAATATTATTGATGCTTTATCTAACATTTCGCTTGCTGCACGTCTGGTAAAAGTTAGCAATAATACTTTTTGCGGTTCTACCCCCTTTTCTACTAATTTTGCGACTCTATTGACTAAAACTCGGGTTTTTCCTGTTCCTGCACCTGCTATAATTAAAACAGGCCCTTTATCCCAATTAGCTGCTTTCATTTGTTGAGGGTTTAAATCTAATAGTTTAGTGTTAGGTTTTTTTGTATTCATATTTTTACTTATTTTTTTAGTGGTAGATTTAGATTATATTACCACTGATATTTATTATTGTCAAAAATGATAGAAATATTATAAAGGATTTTTTATATTAAGTAACAATTATTTGTTCGCCAATTATCTTGGTTAATACTCTTTTTTGTGTTAATTATTAATTCGGATTTCGTCATTTGTTGTTTTCTCTGATTTCATTTGGTTATTGTATTTTATTAGTAACTTGTCATTTGTCATTTGTCATTCTCATGTCCTACGTCCTATGTTCTACGTCCTATGTCTTGCAACTTGTTACCTGTAGCCTGCAGCTTGTTTTTCGTCATTCGTCATTCTGATTTCGTCATTTGCTGTTTTCTCTGATTTTGTTTGGTTATTGTAATTTGGTTATTATTTGTATCTTGTATCTTGTATCTTGCAACTTGTTACTTGTTACCTGCGACCTGTTACCTGTAGCCTGCAGCTTGTTTTTCGTCATTCGTCATTCGGATTTCGTCATTTATTTATATCTTGTTTCTTGTTTTACTATGAGCTAAGAGCTATGAGCTAATTTATCTTGTATCTTGTATCTTGCAACTTGTTACTTGTTACCTGCTACCTGCAACCTGTTACCTGCGACTTGTTTTTTTTAAGTCAATTAGGTCAATTAGTCATTAGAAATTTAATCTGTTTTGTTTGTTCCTCGCCTGTCATTCTTTATTTATACGGCACAGGATATACGGCATAGGATGTCTATTCAACAAGTGTTTTTTGTCTTACATCATCCATCTTTTCTTTTCCAACTAAATATTTTATTATTTCTAAAGCAAAATAGAAAGCTGTGCCGGGCCCTTTACTGGTTATTATGTTTTTGCTTATAACTACGTTTTCGTTTGTATATGTAGTAGAAAGAGTAAAGTTTTTTTGGAAACCTGGATAACAGGTAGCTTTTTTATCATCTAATAATCCTATAGGTGCCAGTACTATTGCGGGAGAAGCACAGATTGCAGCAATTAGTTTATTTTGATTATTCATATTTTTTAATAATTCTTTTACTTTTTCTGATTTAGCTAAATTTTCCGCACCCGGCATACCTCCTGGCAGTACTATAGCATCAGGTAATTCTTTAAAATTTCCTAACAGAATATTTGTTTGGATTTTTATTTTACGAGAACCTTCTATTATATTTGAATCTGTAACAGAAGCAGTGGTTACATCTAATCCCCCTCTATGCAACATGTCTATACTGATGATAGCTTCCATTTCCTCAAAACCTTCAGCTATTGCTATTAAAACTTTTTTCATAATTACTCCTTTTTTTATATTAAAGAAAAAATATCAAGCGATATAAGATACTTTTCTTATTTTTCTAACTGAATTAATTAAATATACTTTATCGGCATTAAATATATCTTGTTTAGTAAGTATTTTTTCCTGGAGAGGGAAATCCTCTTTTTCGAGCAGGAACTGTCTGTATACTCCATTTAATAAACCACATTTTACAGGTGGTGTATAAAAAACATTATTTTTTTTTATTATTATGTTTGAAATACACCCCTCGGTTATTTCCTCTTTTTTGTTAATAAATATAACATCAAAAAAGCCTTCTTTGCGTGCTTTTTCTAATTCTTTATCATAAAATTTTCTATTAGTGGTTTTATGATATAAAACTATATTTTTTGGATTTGTTTTTTTATTTGAAAATTTTATTTTGACTTTCTTTTGTTTATCTAATTGTGAAGAAATTATACTTATATTACTATATATATCAAGTAATAATCTTATCTTATATTTTTTATTATAATCAAATTTTTTACACTTCTTATATAAATTTTTTATTATTTTTAATTTATTATATTTAAAATTAAAGTATTTTGCAGATTTTTGCAGTCTATTTAGATGTAAATCTAATAGAAAAAGATTACCCTTTTCCCATAAAATTGTTTCAATTAGTTTAAATTCTTTATGTTTATCCGTTAAAAACTTAGATTTTAAAAGGCATTCTTCATATTCGTCGTTTTCATCAGAATCATATACAATACCGCTTCCAATGCCCATTTCTCCTTGTTGAGTTTTTTTGTCAATTAAAACTGTTCTGATTGAAACATTAAATACACTTTTGTTATCTGGAGTAATATATCCTATACTTCCAGTATAAATATGACGAGGCTCTTTTTCCAAATCGTTGATTATTTTCATTGTGCTAATCTTAGGAGCTCCTGTTACTGACCCGGACGGGAATATGTTTTTAAATATTTCATACCAGGAAATCCCGGATTTTAATTCTGATTTTATAGTAGAAGTCATTTGAAACAGGGTTTCGTATTTTTCTACTTCGAACAGTTTGTTTACTTTCACACTCCCGGTTTTTGATATTCGACCTAAATCATTACGCAGGAGGTCTACTATCATGACATTTTCTGCACGGTTTTTTATGCTATTTTGAAGTTTTTTTTCTTTTATATTGTCTTCTTTGTAATTAATCCCCCTATCTATAGTTCCTTTCATTGGTTTTACATAAATATTGTTTTTATTTCTTCTAAAAAATAATTCCGGAGATAAAGACAATATATCTTTATCTTTGGTTTTTATAAATGATGCATATGCAACAGATTGTTTTAAACAAAGATTATAAAATAAGTTTTCAGTTTTGCCCTTAAAATTAAATTTATGTTTAAAGGTGTAATTTACTTGATAGGTATTTCCTTCTTCTATGCAGTTTTTTATTATCTGAATATTTTTAATATATTTTTTCTTTTCTAAATTTGGTTTAATATCTTTTATACAATAATCGTTTTTAATTTGCATGTTGTATTTTTTAAATTGTTGGTTTAATTTATTGTTATTCATAAATCGTTTTTTTCGATGGTCGAATATTAAAGGTTTTTTATATACTCCGAACCAAATAACTGGGAATTTAAAATTTGTTTTGAAAGAAACTAATTCTTCAAAAATCAAACCAGCTTCGTAACTTATAAATCCCGCAATATAATAGCCTTTCTTTAATTTTTCTTCTAATTTTAACAGTTTATATTTTATATTTTTGCCGTTAAAACATTTAATAATTTCAGCTGGTTCTATAAATATATAAGTTTTGAAATTTTCTTTATCGTTTTTTCCGTTCCAAAAAAGTACGGAATTATTTTTATTCTCTAAATAGTTTAATAAAAATGATAGTATTTTTATTTCAAACATTTTTTTAAAATATAATTTTCATATCAGTTAATTGTATCTATATTACAGTATTTCCATGATATTTTATTATTAGTCTTGTGGATAACTTATATTGTTGATATTAAGGACATATTTAGGAATATATTTATTAGTATTTTACTAAAATTCAAATATACATGCTATAAAGAAGAAAAAGTTTATATTAGAAATGATTTTTAGTTTTGTTTTACTAACCATCCGTTTCCGATAAGTTTATTTTTTTTATAAAAAACGGCAGCTTGTCCAGGGGTAATAGCCCACTGGGGTTTAGTAAAATTTATAATTGCTGTTTTATTTTTTATAGTTATATTAGCATGCGCAGGTTTATGATTGTAACGGATTTGAACATCTGCCTTAAAATTTTTATATTTTGGGGGATCATTAATCCAATTCAAATTTTCTGCTTTTGCTGTAGATTTGTAAATTTCTTTTTTAGAACTTACAATAATAATATTTTCTTCGGGTAGTATTTCTAATACATATAATGGTTCTGGGTTTGAAATGCCCAATCCCCGTCTTTGTCCAATGGTATATTTTATGAAACCTTTATGGGTGCCTATTTTTTTACCTGCTTTATTTATAATAGGCCCTGGCTTAAATTTTTTATTTATAAGATGCTCTATAAAACTGCTGTAATGTTCATTTTTTAAAAAGCATATATCTTGGCTATCTTTTTTATCGTCTTTAAATAAATTATGTTTTATTGCTATTGCTCGTATTTCGGATTTTAAAAAATTTCCTATTGGGAATAAAAGTTTATGAAAATATTTTTGATTTAGGGAGGATAAAAAGTAAGATTGGTCTTTGTTAATATCTTTTGCTTTTATTAGATTAAAAGAACTGTTGTCTTTTTTTAAAATTGCATAGTGCCCAGTAGCAACATAATATATTTTTAAGCGGTTTGCATGTTTTATGAGAATATCAAATTTTATTTTTTTATTGCATATTATACAAGGATTAGGGGTATAACCGGAGAGATAGGAATTAGTAAAATAATTTATAACTTTTTCTTTAAATTGTTTTGATACATCTAATATTTTAAAAGGGATATCAAGATTTTTTGCTATATTTTCAGCTTGTTTAAGATTTATGTTCTCATAGTTGCTTCCAGCTGGATTATATATTTTTTGCAGGTTTTTACTGAAGAATTTTAATCCTATTCCTTTTACTTCAAATCCTTTTTTTTTAAGTAATAATGCACATACAGATGAGTCGATTCCCCCCGACATTGCTACTAAAACCTTCTTTTTTTTACTCATTGTGTGTTTTCTAACTTATCGATGCGGTTTTCTAAACTTTCTATTTTATTTATTAACTTATTTACCGCTTCAGATACGGGATCAGGTAAATCGCCATGTTCTAAGGATATTTTTGGTTTTACTTTAGGAGGAATTTTGGGCTGTACTATTTTACCGGGTATCCCTATTACCGTAGCTCCTTCGGGTACGTCATTAACGACTACTGAACCAGCACCAATTTTTGCATTTTTACCAACTTTTATTGGCCCTAATAAAATAGCACCTGTTCCTATTACTACATTATTTTTGATGGTAGGATGCCTTTTCCCCTTTTTTCTGCTAGTGCCTCCTAAAACTACGCCCTGATACAATAAAACTCTGTCGCCAATTTCAGAAGTTTCTCCGATTACTACTCCCATTCCATGGTCAATAAAAAATTTTTTACCTATTTTTGCCCCTGGGTGAATTTCAATGCCTGTTAACCAACGGTTGACATGTGAGGAAAATCTGGCTAACAATTTTAATTTATGTGTCCATAACCAGTGTGATATTCTATGTGACCATATAGCATGAAGTCCGGGATAGCAAAGAATTACCTCTAATATATTTCTTGCTGCAGGATCTTCTGCAAAAATGGTTTGTATATCTTGTTTTATCATCTTGAACATTATTTCATCTCTCCTATAATTTACTCACTTCGTTCGTAAATACACAGAAATACTAAATCCTAAATTATAAATTACAATGTTTTAAACTTGTATGTTTGTAATTTGTCATTCTCATGTTCTATGTCCTACGTCCTATGTCCTATGTCCTACGTCCTATGTCCTAAGTCCTAGGTCCTCTAGGTTAGAGCAATTAGGAATTAGAAATTTGCTTTGTTTTTCTCTGATTTTGTTTGGTTATTGTAATTTGGTTATTGTTTGTATCTTGTAATTTATTTGTGTCTTGTTTCTTGTATCTTGTATCTTGAACTATCCCTCGTTTAAACAAAGGGTAAATTCTCTTTGACAATTTACCCTCAAACTTCGGGATAAATTCGCACTTATGACTTAGCTTCATTAAAATTCGCTAAGTCATGTGCTCATTTACCTGCGACTTGTAACCTGTAGCTTGCAGCTTGTAGCTTGTAGCTTGTATTTCGTCATTCTGATTTCGTCATTTGTCTTTCTGTTTTCTGTCTTCTGTCTTCTGTTTTCTGTTTTCTGCTTGCAGCTTGCAGCCTGTAACCTGTTACCTGCGACTTGTTACTTGTTTATTGTTTGTAATTTGAAACATTAGTATTTCGATATTGTTTAGTATTTCGAATTTCGTGCTTCGAATTTAACCCTTCCATTACTTTCCAGCCTGCCTGCCCCGTTGACCGAAGGTCTTTACGGGGTAACTTGCAACTTGCTACTTGTTACTTATTTTACTATCAGCTATGATCTATTAGCTAATTTATTATCCTAATTTAAGTTTAATAGCATTGTAAGGACATACATCCACACAAATTCCACATGCAATGCATTTATCCTTATCTAAACTCACTTCCATAGTTTTTCTATCAACTATGAATGCTTGTGTTGGACATAAAGTAACACAATAAGTACAATGAGTGCATTTATCTTTATCTAGTTCTACATCTTGGATTAAGGGTTGAATCTTTACACCTGTTTCTTTTAAATATTTTATCCCTTCTTTTATTTTTTTATCCGGGCCTTCAATTCCTATAACCATACTCCCTTCTTCTTCCGGAGTTACCTTAGCTTGAAGTATATTAAGCTTTAAGTTGTAATTTTTTACCAATTTGTAGGTTATAGGTTGATTTACTAATTTTTTAGGAAATTTTAATACCAAAGTTCGTTTCCCCATTCTATTTTACCTCCCGTTCTTTCAACGGTTTAAGTTTATAACCGGAATTTGGCCCGGGTAAACTTGCAATAGGTTGAGTTAAAAGAAAATCACCATTTTTGATTCTATCTTTTAAAATGTTGGATATTTCTTTAGCTTTTTTATAACTTGATAGCGATCCAGTTGGGACCTCTTTATTTTTTATTGTAATTTTTCCGCTTTTAAGCTGTTCATAATTTATTTCCCCTAAGCTTTTTTCTACTGCATTAGGATAATCCTGACTATAATCTCTTATTGTGGTATATATTTCTTTATCTTTTATTGCTGTATATCTACATATTTCTTCGTTTAATATAGGGATAGGAATACCGATGCCTACAGTAAGAGTAGCTCCATATCCTTTCATACTTGTTCCACGTAACCATTTAGCAGACATATTTTTTAGATTCCCTATCACAGATATTGTAGCTGCTGTATCTTTTGGGATATCATTATTTTTTCTTTTTGAACTTGGGTTATGTTGAGTGCCATGCCAGGTTATATATCCCTCTCCACCTCCTAAGAATATTTTTGTACCGATACCAATAGTTTTATACAAAGGGTCATTAAGTAATGGAGATAATTGTCCTGCTGTACAATAATTAGCATTTCCAAGATTAGCTTTTAATTCTCCCATGTAAGTATAAATAATCCTATTTGATAGGTTTACTGCTACGTTATAATTTTGAGAGGCATTTCGAAGATTAAATAAAACTGCTTCGTTCAAATCTTTTATATTTATTAATGTATCCAGTTCTTTTCGGGGATAACAGTCTGTGCCATAGGCAATTGCTTTGAGCTTTAAGTCTTTACCAGATACTAAATCTTCTATTACATGGCCTCCTCCATATGTAAAATCACCAGGATAAAATTTATTTCTTGGACCTTCATCAGGTAAAGCAGCAGCTCCAATATATATATCAGCAGCTGCAAATCCAGTATAGACAGATACATTATTTATTGTAGCTTTACCTCCTCCTAATTTGAGTTTAGGTTTACTGGTTCCTATATTAATATAAGCTCCTGATGAACACATAGGTGAAAATGTCCCTGTAGTTACTACATCTATTTCCTGTGAAGCTTTTTTTACTCCTTTTTTATCTACTATATCGATAATTTCCTCTGCATTAACTACTACAACTTCACCTTTTTTTATTTTTTCATTTATCTGTTGTATAGTTTTAGCCATTCATTTTCTCCTTTAATGAGACCATAATTTACACGATTCCTTCAACTAATCTCAGGATAAATTTCAGGAGTGTAAATTATATGGTCGAATTTCTGCCTGCCCGCCACGGCGGGCCTGCCCGCCGTAGCCCTGCCTGCCGCAGGCAGGGTTTAGCGTAGGCGGAAACTTTGAGTTAATCTATGTCAATTAATTAGCTTTATGTTATCATTATTATTATTAGCTTTCAATATTAATAAAATTATTTATTAATTAAACAATTCAGTTGAAAGATATCTTTCCCCTGTATCTGGCAAAATAACAACTATAAATTTATTTTTAAATTCATTTTTCTTAGCTATTTCAAGTGCTGCATAAACTGCTGCACCAGAGGATATACCGGCTAATATGCCTTCTTTTTTTATTAATTTCTTAGCAGTTGTTATAGCGTTATAATCACTAACCTTTACAATTTCATCGATAATTTCTTTGTTTAAAACTTCAGGAATAAATCCTGCTCCTATCCCCTGAATTTTATGTGGTTTAGGTTTTTCTTTATATTGGGTTTTGTATTTGTTATGAAATAGCACTGCAGACTTTTCAGGTTCTACGGCTATTGTTTTTAAATTGGGTTTCCTTTTTTTTAAAACTTCAGAAATGCCTGTTATGGTTCCTCCCGTTCCTACTCCAGCTACAATTATGTCTACTTGTCCTTTTGTATCATTCCATATTTCTTCTGCTGTAGTTTCACGATGGATTTGAGGATTAGCCGGATTTTTGAACTGTTGTAACATAAGATATTTTTCTTCCTTTTTTTGCATTTCTTCTGCTTTTTCCACTGCTCCTTTCATGCCTTTTTCCCCTGGAGTTAAAATTAACTTTACCCCGAATCCTTTAAGTAATGCTCGGCGTTCGATACTCATAGTATCCGGCATGATTAAAGTTAAATTATAACCTTTTGAAGCACAGACAAAAGCAAGGGCAATTCCTGTATTTCCACTTGTAGGTTCTAAAATAATAGTATTTTTATTTATCATTCCTTTTTTTTCTGCCGTTTCAATCATATTTAAACCGATTCTGTCTTTAATGCTTCCACAAGGATTAAAATATTCTAATTTTGCCACTAAATTAGATTTTATTTCATTAGAGATTCTATTTAGTGTTACCATAGGTGTTTTTCCAATAAGTTCTGTAATGTTATTAGCTATTTTCCCCATATGGGGCGCCTCCTAATTATTTAGTTTTTACATTCCATCGAGTATTTCTTTTGCAATTTTGGCTGCTTGTTTGCCTGATAGTAACATAGCCCCAAAAGTTGGCCCCATTCTTGGAATGCCATATACTGTAGAGACAGCCATACCTGTAATTAATAGTCCTGGATGAAATTCGCCTGTTTTTTCTACGACTAAGTTTTCTGATTTTTCAACCCACATTGCTCCGTATGTTTTCATTTTAAGCAGATTTCTTTTTTCTAAAGCCTGGCATACTACTGCATCATGACCTGTAGCGTCGATTACTAATTTAGATTCTAAAGCAATAGGGTCGACGCAAGATATGGGTTTAGGTAATTTATATACAGGTGTCCAATTTATTACTATTCCACTTACTCTATTATTTTCTCTAAGGACAACATCTTCGAATTTTGTCATATTAAGTATTTCTGCACCTGCTTCACATGCAGAAGTAATGAGTTTTGAGCATGCATGAGGTCCGGAAGTAATACATAATTCGTTTTCGACTTCTTTATATGGAATATTTAGCTCTTTTAGAATTTTATCTGCAGGTTTTCTAAAAGTAACACCGTTCATTAAATATCCTCCTAACCAAAAGCCTCCGCCTAAATAATTATTTGCCTCAATAATTAAAACTTTCACTTTTTTATCGGCTAATTCCTTAGCTGCCATTAGTCCACTGGGTCCTGCTCCTACAATGATTACATCAGATTCAACATAGTTTTTTAGCTTTTCATAGAAATTATCCAATATAGCTTTTGTTACTGTTTTTTCTGAAACTTTGCTGAATTCCATTTCCCCTCCTTTAATGTTCAATGAGGTCATAATTTACGGGATTTTGTCGTAAATTATATGACCGAATTAATCCGCCAATTTTTGTGGCGGAAGAACATAACTTAGCAAACACCTATCCGTCTACGTTTTATGGTCGAATTCCTGCCTGCCCGCCGCGGCGGGCCTGTTGGCAGACAGGTATGCCCGAGATACTCAGGGTAAAAATCAAAGAGATTTACCCTGAATGTTGTATTCGGGCTGTATTTAATATAGAGCACATAACTTATGTTCGCTTTACTCCATAAATTGTGGCTTCATTTAATCTAAATATGATATATCAGTTCTTTTTCTTCTTCCTGTTTTAAATTTTCAAGTTTTCCAGTTATTATATTTTCTAAAGTAGTAGAATTAAGGATATCAATTAATTTATTCGTTATTTTCTCCCATATATTTCGTGTTATACAAAAAGATGTTCTATCACATATATAGGTGTTTTTAACACATTCTACTATTGATAAACTGCCTTCTAATGTTTGCAGAATTTCTCCAAGATTTATTTGAAAAGGTGGTTTAGATAACATATAA
>JAGYNU010000016.1 GCA_018399975.1 Candidatus Omnitrophota bacterium | reverse complement strand
GTCCTATGTCCTAGGTCCTACGTCCTATGTCCTAAGTCCTACGTCCTATGTCTTGCTACTTGTTACCTGCAGCTTGTAGCCTGTAGCTTGTAACTTGCAGCCTGTTTTTTTCGTCATTCGCTGTCTTTACTTCGCCTGCCGTTGGATATCTAACAAAAAACCTATACATAAAATACTAATTATCAAATTCGAGCCGCCATAACTGACAAAAGGCAAAGGTAATCCTACCGCAGGAACTATACCCATAGTCATACCAATATTAATAATAACATGAACTGTCAGTAATACAACAATTCCTACAGACAGCAACTTATATTCTTTATTATCAGCATTAGCCGCTATTCTTAAACCTCTTATTATTATAAATATATATAATAATAATATAATCAAAGCTCCTATAAATCCCCATTCTTCACCAATAACCGAGAAAATAAAATCTGTATGCCTCTCTGGTAAAAAATTTAATATGTTTTGTGTACCAGATAACCAACCTTTACCTATAATATTCCCAGAACCTATTGCGATTTTAGATTGCGCTACAGTATATCCTACACCTAAAGGATCCAAGTCCGGCCTTATAAAAACAAGTAAACGCTGCTTTTGATAATCTCTAAGTATACTCCACAAAAAAGGAGAACTCAAAATACCTAATACAGAAAATACCATCAAATACCAAATACCTACCTCCGATGCATACCACATTGCTAATAATACCGGTATAAAAACCAAGGCAGTTCCTAAATCTGGTTGCAAAATTATAAAAAAAACCGGGCAGGCAAGCAATAATAACAAAACTATGCTATTTAAAAAACCAAACCTTATATTTTTATCTTTATAATTACCTAAAAATCTGGCAATTACTAAAACCAAAGATAACTTTACAAATTCAGAAGGTTGAAATGTAAAACTGCCTATTTTTAGCCAACGGTGTCCTCCCCCTCTGGATACTCCTACTAATAAAACAAGAATTAATAAAACTACACTAATTACATATAAATAGTATGAATATTCCAAAATTTTCCAAGTACCAATTTTAATTAGTAAAAATGCACTAAATAAACCTAATAACATCCAAAAAACCTGTCTATAAAAAAACTTTAACATAGGTTTATCTTCTTTATATGTTGAACTGTATATCGATATTAATCCAATTAAAAACACTAAAAAAACGCATAATAATAATTTTATATCTATTCTTTTTAACATATCTTATAATTTAAAATAATAATTAAATATTTTTTTCGCTATTCTAACTGCATTAACACCACCCATACCTCCATGTTCTACTGTAACCACTATACAAATTTGTGGGTCTTCAACAGGAGCATAAGTTAAAAACCAAGCATGAGGTTCTTTAAGATTTACCTGCGCAGTCCCTGTTTTGCCTGCTATCGTTATACCAGAAATTTTAGCAAGCCTACCCGTTCCACCTGGACTTTCTACTACTTGCACCAAACCACGTTCCACTGTATCTAACGTATCTTCAGAAATATCTACATGCTGCAATTCTGGATCAGACATATCTACCTCTTCGATATTTTTAACTAACTTTGGCCTGGCAGTAAACTTTTTATTTGCAACCACAGATAACATTCTTAAAGCTTGAATAGGAGTTACTGTGATATAGCCCTGCCCTATAGATAAATTTGCTGTATCTCCAGCATACCATCTTGAACTGAATTTACTTCTTTTATAACTCTTATTAGGAACTAACCCTTTTTCTTCACCTATCAATCGTATATTAGTTTTTTTTCCTAATCCCATTTTACAAGCATAATCATATAGTTTATCTACTCCTACTTTTAATCCTAATTTATAGAAAAAAACATTGCAGGAATACTTTAAACCCTGTATCAAATTTATATTTCCATGCCCCTGGGAATACCAGCAACGATATTTAGCAGGGCCTATATAGGTAAAACCTTTACAAAGAAATTTATCTTCTAATGTTATAGCCTTTTCTTCTAAACCAGCAGTTGCCGTTACTATTTTAAATATCGAACCAGGAGGATAAGCTGCAGAAATAGCTCTATTTAATAAAGGGCTATTTTTAGCCTTCAATATATTACGTATTATATCTGCATTTTCTTCCTCGTCTAAAAAAATATTGGGATTAAAATTAGGTTTACTTAACATTGCACGTATATAACCCGTCTTTGGCTCCATTACAATAACAGCACCTGTTTTATCAGCAAAGATATCTTCTATAAACTTCTGAAGCTCAATATCTATGGTTAATGTTATATCCTTACCTTTCCGAGATACCTTTTGCCCCAAGATTTTTCTTTTATTGCCTTTATTATCCACCTCTACTAATTCACCACCGGACTCTCCTCTTAAATAGGTATCAAAATATTCTTCTAATCCGCTTTTTCCAATATAATCATCAACCGAATAACCATATTTTTTTAAATTTTCGAATTGCGAGCTGTCAATTCTACCCAAATAACCTAAAACATGAGAACCTACCGAATCATAAAGATATCTTCTTTTAGGAGCAACCGTTACCATCACCCCTCCTAAATTATTTGATGCTTCAAACCTGATAGCTTTGGATTTTTCAACATCTTCTATTATTGGAACTGGGATAAAAGCATAACGATATCTTTTTTTAAATCTTTTCTTTAAAACATCAACCGATACATCAAATTGCTTGCTAATTTTGGTTAACACATCATCAAAATTCGATATCTCTTGTGGAACTAAACATATTTGAAAATTAGGAAAATTATCAACCAATTTGTTGCCGTTACAATCCATTATAACTCCTCTGGGAGCAGGATATGGAATCAAACGCAAAATATTTTTTAAACTTCGTCTATAATAATATTCGCCTTTATGAATCTGCAAAAAATAAAGAGAGAATATAATAGGAACAAACAAAATTAATAATATTATCTTTATATGTTTGATTTTATAATTCATAACTTATGTGTTTTTTTTAATACTAAGAAAAATAATGGTGTAAATAAAACAGTATATAACAATTCTAAGGAAATCCTTTTATAAGGAATAATTCCTATACAATGTTTGAAATCAAATATACACATGGGCAAAATAGATAAAAACTTAAAGAAAATAAAACTAAAAAAAACTATAACAACTTGATTTACAACAGTGTATTGGTCTATTCGTTTTTTAAATAAACTAATAAACATAGAAATTAAAAAATACAGAAGTATATATAAACCAAAATGGTGTAAACTTATTAAATCATGCAAAACCCCCAAAAAAATTATAGACCAGAAATACTTTCTAATTTCAAAAAATATAACATAAAATGACATACATATAAAAAGTAAATCTATATATATGCCAAATTCTGCCAAATTTGACAAAAAACTAATCTGCATAAAAAATGCAATTAATGATACCAAAATTAATTTAATAAAGAATTTCATCTTTCTATAAAATATTCATAATATTTTAACTTGGAGGGGAAAAAGATAAGGATTTTTGTTTAAAAAGCTCTAATTTATAATACACCTTAAATAACTATGAATTCCTTTTAAAAAAAATAATAATTATAAATTAATTATTTGTTAAGCATAAAACAAACTTTATTTTTCTGAAATCAATGCAGGAATCTAAAATAGCTTTTTTAAAAAAACTCCCTTCTGAAGGAATAACAACTCTAATTCTTCCAATAGGTATCCCTTCAGGTAAAAATTTACTATTACCACTAGTAACTACTAAATCTCCTTTTTTTACATCAGAAGCTTTTGGTAAGTAGTTCATATAACAAGTGTTATCTCTCTCCCCTCCTGTTAATAAACCAATATCATTAGTAGATTGAACCTTTGCTTCGACTTTAAAATTAATATCCGTAACTAAAATAACCTTACTAGTCTTTTTCCCAACTTCCTTTACTCTCCCTACTAAACCTTCTCCCGTAAAAACAAATACATCTAAAGATATACCCGAATTATTACCTTTATCTAAAATAACGCTTTTAGAAAAATCCTTTCTTTCCTTAGCTATTACCTCTGCACATATATGTTTAAGGGTTGTTTTTTTTTCTAAATTTAAAAAATCTCTTAACTCATTGTTTTCTCTTTTTAAATTTTCCAGATTAGAAACCTGCAACTGTAAAACTGAAACCCTCTTATGCAACTCTTTATTATGAGCTATCATTTCTTTAATATTAAATACTGCACCTAAATAATCATAAAAGTTTGAAAATAAAATCATAGGAAAATAAAATGCATCTAATAGGTTCACACGGCGAGTATCGATAAAGAAAGATAAAGGAGAAAGGAAATAAGATAAAAATATACCTAATATGACTAAAAAACAAACAAGTTTATTCAAATTTTTCACTACACACCGATATTATACTTAATGTTCTAATCTGGTTTGTAAAGTTACTTGCTTGAGATACTTAAGTTCTGCAAGCACTTTTCCTGTTCCTAATCCAACTGCTGTTAAAGGGTCATCTGCAACATGAACAGGTAAACCTGTTTCTTTCGAAATTAATTTATCAAGACCTTTTAAAAGAGAACCAGCTCCGGCTAATATTATACCTCTTTCAATTAAATCGGCAGATAATTCTGGAGGAGTTTTCTCTAAAGTCAATCTGGCACTTTCAATTATAGAACTGATAGGAGGGGTTAAAGCTTCACGTATTTCTTTAGAAGTAACCGTGATAGTTTTTGGTAAACCGGCCACTAAATCTCTACCTCTTACTTCCATAGTAAGTTCTTTCTTTAAAGGGCATGCAGAACCTATTTTAATTTTTATATCTTCTGCAGTGCGCTCTCCAACCATTAAATTATAACTCTTTTTTAAATATTCAATTACCGCATTATCCATTTCATCTCCGCCTATTCTTATACTTTCGGCTAACACAACTCCGGCCAGTGAGATAACAGCCATTTCTGTTGTCCCTCCTCCAACATCTATAACCATATTCCCAGCTGGTTCTTGTATAGCTAAACCTACTCCAATAGCGGCAGCTACTGGCTCTTGGATAAGAAAGACCTCTCTTGCTCCAGCATGTAAAGCAGAATCCTTAACTGCTCTTTTTTCTACTTCAGTAATTCCTGACGGTATAGCAATTACCATACGGGGCCTTATAAAAACCTTTCTTCTATGAACCTTTTTTATAAAATAACGAAGCATAGCTTCTGTGATTTCAAAATCAGCAATAACTCCGTCTTTCATAGGACGGATGGCAACTATACTACCAGGAGTCCTTCCTAACATGCGTTTAGCTTCCTCGCCTACTGCTAATACTTTTGAAGTTCCCCTTTGTATAGCTACCACAGACGGTTCGCATAAAACGATACCCTCTCCATTAACATATACTAAAGTAGTAGCTGTTCCTAAATCTATACCTAAATCATTAGAAAACAGGCCCCTCATATCATTTAACTTCTCCAAAATCCATTTTATTGCTTTTTTAAATTTCATAATTAATCTCCTTATATAATATCACTTATAATTTCAGTTAAAATTATCTGTGATTTCTAAACCATATAGAGTTTTATGGTATTTTTCTTTATATTCAGTTCATTTATTGTATCAAAATAATTTCTTTTTTTCAAAACTTTTTTTATTATAACCCTTTTAAAAAATAATTCCAACAAAAAAAGATTTCTAATTAATCTCATATTTACAGTTAAGTTGTTGCAAAACGTCAAAAAACCCAGGAAATGAAGTACTTACACAATCTACATGGTCAATTGTAGTCATTCCACTTTCACATGCCATCCCGGCAATGGTTAAACTCATAGCTGTCCTATGGTCATTAAAACTCTTAAGTTTATCTCCTTTTAATAGACTTCCGCCATTAATAAAAATATCATCTTTTTCGACTCTAATATCCGCTCCCATCTTTATAAGATTGGAAACCATAGATTCTATACGGTCAGTTTCTTTAACTCTTAACTCCGATGCTTTATATATTTTAGTTATTCCATCTGCAAAACAAGCAGCCACTATAATTAATGGTATTTCATCTATTGCAGAAGGCAAATCTCTTTCATTAATAATCACTGCTTTCAAATTGCTGGTTTCAACCTCTATATCGCCAAATGGTTCAAAGCTTGTATCTAAACTATTATCTATTATTTTTATTTTTGCACCCATTTTTTTAAATATATTTAAAGCTCCCGTTCTTGTAGGATTTAATCCTACATTTTGAATAAGAATTTTTGAATCAGGAACAATTAACCCTGCAGTAATAAAATACATTGCACTAGAAATATCTCCAGGAATAGAAATAACTTTACTCTCAAGTCTTTCTACAGGATTAATACTAACTTTAGTTTTATCGACTTTTATATCTGCTCCTAAATATGATAAAAGGCGTTCAGTATGGTCTCTGGATTTATATGGTTCAGTTACAGATGTAGTCCCGTTGGCATATAAACCAGCTAAAAGTATAGAAGATTTCACTTGAGCACTGGATACAGGGGATTTATAGTCTATAGATGTAAGTTTACTTCCTTTTACTGTTATCGGAGCATAATTATTGCCATTTCTCCCTTTTAAAACAGCTCCCATTTTAGAAAGAGGTGAAATTATTCTATTCATAGGACGAGAACTTAAAGAATCATCGCCGGTTAATGTAACGGTAAAACTTTGCCCTGCTAAAACTCCTAACATTATTCTCATAGAAGTGCCAGAATTCCCTAAATATAAATCTTCGGATGGCGGTTTTAATCCTTTAATTCCAACCCCTGAAACAATTATATCATTATTGTCTTTATCAATATCGACTCCTAATTTTTTAAATGCTTCTACAGTCCTGTTACAATCATCTGCATCTAAAAAATTCTTAATTAATACCTTACCATCAGACAAAGAAGCTATAATAATGCTTCTATGAGATATGGATTTATCACCGGGAATAGTAATGTTGGTATTTATTTTTTGGGATGGAAAAAAATTTAAAGTCATCTTTCTTGTTCTAATATTTTAACGCTATCGCCTGCTTTAAACGGAACAATTTTATCGATAATCTTAGCTGAACACATATTTGGATAAACTTTTTCGACTTCTACTTTGCCAATATTTTTAGAATAACGATATATACCTAAAACAGAATTTTTTAATACTTTATCAGAACCTAAATTAATTATAACGAAATTATAATCTTTATTAACAACTAAAATCCTGGCGGGAAGCGATTTTCCTGAGGCAACTACAACTTTATCTAATTGTATTTTCATTTCCTCATCAGCTTCTTCGAATTCTTTTTCTAACTCTTCTTTTTTTATTTTCAAGTCGGCAAATCTACTTTCAAGTTCCTGTTTCTGCATTTGAACCAGTTCTAACTGATTTGATAAAGAACTTCTCATATTTTTTTCTTCTTCAAGTTGCTGTCTTAGTTCTTCAGCTATTATTGTTTGTTTAGCTAAGTTAGACTTAAGTTCTCCCATTTCTTTTGATACTGAAGTCAATTCATTATCCAACTGCTGCATTTTAGCCTTTGCAACTCTTAATTCTTTTTCTAATTCATCTTTTTCTTGTTTAGTCTTTTTCAACTCAATTTTAATTATATTCTTTTGTTGAATAATATCAGCTAATTTTTCTTCGGCTTTTCTTTTTAATGCCTCTTCTTTCTGCCGTGCCATAAACATTACCACAGCTATAACTAAAGACAATACCGAAATAAATATCAATACATAAAATATTCCTTTATATTTACCCATAATATATTTTCGTTTTAATTAATAATCTCAACTCCTGGTATAAATTCTCTCATATCTTCGGGTATTGGACAAGTAAAAACTTTAGTCTCCCCAATTATAGGATGTCTTATAATAATTTTATAAGCATGTAATGCATGGCGAGCAATTACTTTATATTTATTTTTAACACCATATTTTTTATCTCCTAAAACAGGATGCCCTAAATAAGCAAGATGCACACGTATTTGATGTGTCCGTCCAGTTTTAGGCATTACTTTTAATAAGCTGTAATCATCAAAACATTTTATAACTTCATATGTTGTAACAGCATCTTTACCCTTTACATAAGAAACCCGCATATTAGTTCTTCTAGTTACAGACCGACCAATAGGTAAATCAACTATTCCCTTTTTTGATCTAATTTTACCTTCTACTAAAGCTATATATTCTTTTTGAATTTTTCTTTTTTTAAACTGCTCTGCCAAATTTCTATGAACAATATCACTTTTTGCAACTACTATTACACCAGAGGTTTCTTTATCTAACCTGTGAACAATTCCTGGTTTTAATACCCCTCCAATATGAGAAAGGTCATCACAATGATATAACAATGCATTTACTAAAGTCGGCGTTACTATTTCATCATTGCCTAGAAACTTTTTAACAGGATGAACAATCATTCCTGCAGGTTTATTAACTACAATAATATATTCATCTTCATAAACTATATCTAAATCAAAATGAATAGGTTTGAAAACCGATTTGTAATGCTCAGGCAAATTTATCTCAACAATCTCATTTTGTTTTACCTTATGATGGCTTTTAAGATTGTTTCCGTTTACAGTTACAGCTTTTCCCTCTATTAAATTTTGGATATAAGTCCTTGAAAATTTATCTTTTAATTTTTCTAAAATATACTTATCTAATCTTTGGCCTGAATCTTCTTTTATTACTTCGAATCTAATATTTTTCACTTTTATGTATTTTTACAATTATATGCTTATATATACAAAATATCAAAGAGAAACCAAAAACTATAATACAAACATATTGAAAAAAAGTAAAAGGGCCAAATGCATAAATAGAATCAGCTCTTATATAGTCCAAGAGAAATCTGAAACTGGAATATAATAAGATATAAAATAAAAGTATTTCGCCTTTAAAAACTTTTTTACTTTTCAGTAACCTTAAAATAATAAATATAAAAACAAGAGCTATACTTGAAAAAAGCTGTGTAGGATAAACCTTTGATGAAAGATGAGGGAATTTCATGCCCCAAAAAGAAGCAGTTGGGATTCCATAGCAACATCCATTAAAAAAACATCCGATTCTACCTATAGACTGGCCAAAAGCAACATATGCAATCATAGAATCGGCGATATGCAAAAAATCCTGATTTTTAAATTTTATATAAATATAAGCAGAAAAAAAAGACAGCAAGAATCCTGTGGAAAAAACAAGCCCACCTTCGTAAACTTTTAAAATATCAACTAAATTATTGGCAAATTTATGCCAGTGTAAAAAGACATACCCTAAACGAGCACCAATTAAACCAAATATCAACAAAATAAAAGCTAAATCCAATACTAAATCAGGAGATATATTATCACGGACAGCTTGTTTTCTTGCTAAAAATATAGAGGCCCAAAAAGCACATGCAATACAAAAACCATAAGTATAAATATTAATACTACCTATGCTAAATAGTATTGGTTTCATTAAATTTCATTCCCTTTTAACTCTTATTTTTTAAGATATCTTTAAACAAGCCAACCGAAAGCAATATCAGCCCTATGGTAATAACTGAATCAGATAAATTAAAAACCGGCCATATTCTAAAATCAATAAAATCTATTATATATCCATGTAATAATCTATCTAATAAATTTCCTATAGCACCTGAAAAAATCAAAGTTAAACAAAAAGACCTATATAGATTCTGCCTAAGATAAAATATATATATAATAAGCCAAAATATAACTATTATTTCTACAATTATAAATATGGAATTATAACCTTTTAGTAATCCAAATAATATTCCAGTATTTCTTACATAAGTTATGTGCAAGACATTTTTAATCACCGGCATAGATTCATGCAGGAGAAACTTATGTTCTACCAAATTTTTAAGAATTTGATCTAATCCTACTATAATAGCAATTACAAAAAAATAAATGACAGGATTTATTCTTTTTCCTCTTCCTCTTCTTCTTGACATTTTATACAATACCTTGCGTGTAAAACTACATTTAACCTCTTTTTAGGAATGTTTTTCTTGCAACGCTCACATATACCATAAGTTCCTGCTTTTATCCTGTGCAAAGCATCATCTATCTCATACAACTCTTTTTGTTCACTGGTAGCTATGCCCAAATTAATCTCACGTTGATAATTCTCCGTACCGACATCAGCCATATGAAAAGAATAGCCGGACAAATCCCCAGAAGCATCCCGCAAAGATTTTTTTAAGCTGTCCTCAGAAATATGTTTTAAATCCGCTAATAATTCTATTTTTCTATCTATTAATCTCTTTTTATACTCATTTAATTCTGCCTTCTTCATTTTATTAGACCTCCGATCTTTAATTATAATATTAGATATTTTTATATAATCTGTTTAACACATCTTGAACATATATCGCTAAATTTTTCGTTTTGACCGACTGTTTCACTATAATTCCAGCAACGCTGACATTTTCTTCCAGGAGCTTTTTCTATTTTAACCTTAGCATTTTTAAATTCCATAGTATAATCTTTTATCTCGGATAAATTATCTACCTTATGAAGTTCAAATACTGAAACAATAAATAAATACTTTAAAGGATACCCAAATTCTTCTAAAAATCGCGCAACATCTTTACTATCAGTATAAAAAACTATCTTTGCTTCTAAAGAACTACCTATTAAATCGCTACTTCTCGCCAACTCTAATGCCTTTAAAATTTCCTCTCTTATATCAATTAATTTCTGCCATTTAGATTCCAAAGCTTCATTAATCCATTCTTTTTTAACTTCTGGGAATTTTTCAAGATGGATAGATTCCTTATGCCCGGATTTTATACCCTCAGGCAAATATCTCCAAACCTCTTCACTTGTAAAAGGTATTATAGGAGCAAGCAATTTAACTAAAATAGTCAAAATATAATAAATTGCCGTTTGCGCAGATTTTCTTTCGATGGAATCACTTTTGTAAATATATAATCTATCTTTTAAAATATCAAAATAAAACGATGATAAATCAGTGATACAAAAATCGTATATTTTTCTATATATTTTATAAAAACTGAACTTTTGATAATTTATGTCAACATCCTCTACTAATTTCATGGCCTTAAGAAGTATCCATTGGTCAATTTCTATCAAAGATTCATATTGAACTTTTTCATCTAAATGAAAATCATAAAGATTCCCTAACGAAAATTTAATGGTATTTCTTATTTTTTTATAAGCTTCGGCTACATTTGAAAGTATATCGTCTGAAATTCTTACGTCAGAAGTGTAATCACAAGAAGTTACCCATAGTCTTAAAACATCTGCTCCATATTTTTTAAAAACCTCAATAGGAGAAACTACATTACCTTTAGATTTAGACATTTTCTTACCTTCAGCATCCACAACAAAACCATGAGTTAAAATATTTTTAAAAGGGGGCTCCTTTAATATTGCCATAGAAGTTAACATCGAAGTTTGAAACCAACCTCTATGCTGGTCACTACCCTCCAAATAAAGGTCAGCAGGGTGAGATAATTCTTTATGTTTATTTAATACTGATAGATGGCTTATACCTGATTCAAACCATACATCTATAATGTCATTTAACTTTTTTAAATTTTCACTACCGCAAAATGGGCATTTAAAACCAGGAAACAATTCTTGAACACTTTTATCAAACCAAACATTTGAACCGTATTTCAAAACCAAATCAGCTATCTTATCAATAATTTCTTTTGAAATAATATCTTTTTTACAATCGCTGCAGGTTAAAGCAGGAATAGGAACACCCCATAACCTCTGGCGTGACAAACACCAATCAGGACGATTTTTTATCATATCTTCAAATCTATTTCTTCCTTTTTCAGGAAACCAATTTACTTCATTTAAAACATCCAATATATCTTTGCGCAAACTCTCATGGTCTACCGACATAAACCATTGCTTAGTAGCCCTGAAGATAATAGGCGATTTGCATCTCCAACATGTAGGATATGAATGAGAAATTTCCTCTAAATAAAAAAGTTTGTTATTTGATTTTAAAATATCGATTATCAAATCATTAGCTTTAAAAACATGTTTACCAACTAATTCATCAGGCATAGAATAAACTTTATCATCATCTGAATCTTTATTAAGATTTCTGTATTCCGTGATAAATCTACCTTTATCATCTACAGGCATATACATAGATAAATTATATTTTTTACCTATTTCATAATCCTCTTCTCCATGACCCGGAGCTATATGAACACAACCTGTTCCTTCTTCCGAAGAAACAAAATCAGCAGAAATTACTCTTGAAGTTCTATCTAAAAACGGATGCATTACATTTAATTTTTCTAAATCCGATGTTTTAAATTTATTTGTTACCTTATATTTTATATTAGACTTTCCTATTAATTCCTTTAATCTTTCTTCAGCAATAATATAATTCTCGCCTGTATCAATATTTTCAATATTTATATAAAATAATTTTGGGTTAACAGCACATGCAACATTACCCAACAAAGTCCATGGTGTAGTAGTCCAAACTAAAAGATAAGTTTCTTTTTTAAATTCAGAATTTGCAACAGGAAACTTTATATATATAGATGGTGATATTTTTGTTTCATATTCTACTTCTGCTTCGGCTAAAGCTGTTTCACAGCTGCTACACCAATTTACAGGCTTCAATCCACGATAAACATATCCTTTAGAAACCAAATCTGATAATGCTTTAAGCATTATAAATTCATATCGAAAATCAAGAGTAAGGTAAGGTTTATCCCATAGGCCCAAAACGCCTAATCTTTGAAATTCTTTTTTTTGAATATCTACATACTTCATAGCATAATCATAAGCTTGTTTTCTAAAATCAATTACATCAACATCATGCTTATTCTTGCCTAATTTTTTAAATAAAGCATATTCTACAGGCAATCCATGACAATCCCATCCAGGGACGAAAACAGTTTTTTGGCGACGCATGGTCATAATTTTAACGATTATATCCTTTAAAACCTTATTTAAAGCATGTCCTATATGTATATCCCCATTTGCATAAGGTGGCCCATCGTGCAAAATATATCCATTACCATCATAATCTAAGCTAAGTATTTCATCTTTATATAAGTTTAATTCTTCCCAAAACTTAATAATACTCGGCTCCAATTCAGGTAAATTGGCTTTCATAGAAAACTTAGTTTTAGGTAAATTTAAAGTATCTTTATAGCTCATGGTAAAATTTATAAATCTTCCAAAATTTTCATAATAAGTTGACTTAATCTTGGATCAGAATCACTAGCAGCCTTCAAAATCTTATTTATATCTACTGGCTTTAAAGCATCCGGCAAACACATATCGGTTATACAACTTATACCCAATATTCTAAAACCTGCGTGCACAGCTACTATAACCTCGGGGACAGTTGACATACCAACTGCATCTCCTCCCCAATTTCTCATCATTCTATATTCAGCTTTTGTCTCTAAATTAGGGCCAATAACTCCTATATACACTCCCTTATTTAACTTTATCCCTTCTTTTAAAGCAACTTTTTCTGCTAATTCTATAAGTTTTTTATCGTAAACCTCATACATATCTGGAAAACGCGGCCCCAATTTATCGTCATTAGGTCCTACTAAAGGATTAAGTCCTGTAAAATTTATATGGTCGGTTATTAACATTAAATCCGATATCTTAAATAAAGGATTAAGTCCACCAGACACGTTGGATACTATTAAAATATCAGCACCTAACTCTTTCATAACCCTAACGGGAAAAGTTATATCATCTAAACTATAACCTTCGTAATAATGACATCTACCCTGCATAGCCACTACAGATTTACCAGAAAGGTTTCCAAACAATAATTTACCTTCGTGAGTAGTTACTGTAGGAATAGAAAAATATGGTATATTTTTATAAAGAATCTCTGCTTCAATTTCTATATTTTCAACTAAATCATTAAGTCCTGTCCCTAAAATTATAGCAATATCTGGCTTAGTCTTACTTTTCTTACTAATAAAATTTACTGATTCTTTTATTTTATCTCTTAATTTCTTCATTTTATTTAGATAGTTTTTTTGACCTTAAAGTAGCTTTCTTTACTGCTTTTCTTATAATTTTGTTTAATTTAGCTCTATTAAAAACATTTAAAGCTGCCTCAGTCGTCCCTCCTTTCGAAGCAACTTTATTTATTAAATCTTTTGGATTCATTCCAGTCTGGCTTAATAATTGCACAGTTCCCGACAAAGTAGAAAACACTAATTTTCTGGCTTCACTTTCATTTAAACCTTGTGCTATAGCTTCTTCAATTAAATTATCTATTATATAAGATATATATCCAGGGCCACTTCCAGAAACTGCGGTTACCACATCCATTAATGCCTCATTGATTTCCAATACTTCTCCTGTATTTAACAAAATAGCTTTAACTAAATTTATATCGTTTTCAGTTGCATATTTACCTTTTGCTAATGCTGAAATCCCTTTTTTAACAAAACAAGCAGCATTAGGCATAACTCTTATTATTCTTGCATTTATCTCAAAAAACTTTTGTATAAAAGATAATTTTACACCAGCAGCTATTGATACAATAAGTTTATCTACATTTACATAAGATGAAATTTCTTTTAAAACTTCAGCTAAATTTTGAGGTTTTACTGCCAAAATAAAAATATCAGTCTTTTTGACAAGTTCAATATTATCTAAAATCTTTACAGCTGAATATTTATCTTTTATGTAATTTTGCCTACTTATATCTTTTTCTGATACAAAAATATCTTCAAATTTAAACATACTGCCTTCTATCAAACTACTAAGCAGTATCTCACCCATATTGCCGCAACCTATTATTCCTAATTTCATTTTTTTTTAGAAAACACTAAATTTTCGTAATTCTCTAACTCTACTATTTATATCCTTTTTACTTAAGTTTAATAATTTTTTTACCCCGAATTCTTCTACACAAAAAGACCCCATTACCTGTCCGTAAATAGTTGCTAAGCGTAAATTTTTATGAGTAATTTTACTGCACTGAGAAAGATATCCCATAAATCCACCTGCAAAAGCATCTCCAGCCCCTGTAGGGTCAAATGTTTTTTCTAATGGATAAGCAGGAGCTCCAAAAAATTTGTTTCCATGAACTAATAATACGCCGTGTTCTCCTTTTTTTATAACAACAACTTTGGGGCCTTTTTTTTGTATCCATCTACTTGCTGAAAACAAATTAGCTTCTTTAGAAATTAATCTTGCTTCACTATCATTTAAAATTAAAATATCTATCTTTTTAATAAGGCTAATAACACTTTTACGTCTATTTTTTATCCAATGGTCCATAGTATCAGCTGCTGCTATTTTATACGAATTAATACTATTCAAAACTTTACTCTGATGCTTTGGATCAATATTAGCAAGAAAGACATAATTACAATCGTTGTATTCTGATGGGATAACTGGCTCATAATCAGAAAAAACACCCAAATCTAATTTTAATGTTTCCCTATAATTCAAATCATTAAAATACTTCCCATGCCAATTAAGGGTCTTCCCTTTAGCTATTTTTAAACCTTCTAAATGAATGTTTTTTCTGTGAAGTAAAGCATAATCAGATTTTTTTAAATCTTCACCTATAACTGCAACTAATTTCACTTTATTAAAAAAGCTGCAAGCTAAACTAAAATAAACAGCAGACCCACCCAAAATATTTTTAGCTTTCCCAAAAGGAGTTTCTATTGTATCTATAGCTACTGACCCTATAACTAAAACAGACATAATACTCCTTTATATCTTATTTTATACATTACATTTTGCTTAATTTAACACAAAACTATATTTATGTCAATAAACTACATATAAATTATAAATAAACAATAAACAACAAATGACGAAACCAGAATGACGAATGACGAAAACAATAAACAACAAATGACGAAATCAGAATGACGAATGACGAATTGCAAGCTACAAGCTGCAGGCTGCAAGCTACAAGATACAAGTCGCAGGTAACAGGTCGCAGGTAACAGGTCGCAGGTAAATTACAATATACAAATTACAAACAATAAACAATATACAAGTAATAAGTAACAGGTAACAGGTAGCAGGTAACAGGTAACAAGTAGCAAGACATAGGACTTAGGACTTAGGACTTAGGACGTAGGACGTAGGACTTTAAACGTAGAACTTTTTCCTTTTTCCTTTATAGTTCCCAATAACCAAATAAAATCAGAGAAAAACAAATAAAAAATTACAAACAAATGACTAATTTTAAAAAAGACAAAAACTCGATATAAAAGTAGGTATGCGATTGTGAATTTTCAAGGAAGATTCTTAGGAAATATACCTTTGTTTTGTTTTACAGCTTGGTTAGCTAATTTATCGGCTTGTTTATTCTCATCTCTGGATATTTTGTTAATATCAACCTGTGCAAAATATTTAGATATTTTTTTTATTTCGTTAAACAGCCTTTGTAGCTTTTCTGATTTAATCTTATATTCCCCAGTAAGTTGCTTAATTAACAGTTCACTATCAGAAAGCAATCTTATACGTTTAAACTTAAGTCTCTTTGCTTCTTTTAATCCTACTATAACAGCATTATACTCAGCTACATTATTAGTAGCTTCACCTATATACTTTTTTATATCCCCTACAATTTGTTCATCTATTTTCAAGACTACACCTATTCCAGATTCACCGGGATTACCTTTTGAAGCACCGTCTGTGTATATTTCTAAAACTTTTTTTCCTCTCACGTATCCTCCATATATAAAATCCTCGAACAATTTTGGCATATGACAATTTTGCCTAATCGTATTTCATTTTCAACTTGAGGGGGTAAATTAATATAACAGCCGCCACAAGTTCCATCTACTACTTTGGCCATTGCCATACCATTTTTATTCTTCAGTATTCTTTCATATTTTTTAAAAAGGCCTTTGTCAATATCTTTAGCTATCTCTTTGCGATTAGCTTCTAATTTATTAATACGTTGTTCAATTTCTTTAGTATCTAAATCTATTTCCTTTTTTCTATTATTGAATTCCTTTTCTGCATTATTTACTGCTTCGTTTTTTTCTTTAACAACACTTGCAATTTCATCAATCTTATCTAATAAATTAATTATTTCTTCTTCTAATATAGAATTATCAGCTTTAACCCCTTCAATTTCATGTTCTAAAGAAGAATATTCTTTATTAGTTTTAACCTGATAAAGCTGTGTTTCATACTTTTTAATCTCATTCTCTTTAGATTCTAACTCCACCTCTTTTCTCTTTCTTTCCAATTCTAATTGTTTTAAATTTTCTTTAGCTTGTTGCAATTGGCTTTTAGCATCATCTATATTTTTTTTTAAAAAATCAATAATATCAGGTTTTTTTGCTTTTTCTCTTTTTAATTCATAAATTTCATAATCTAAATTTTGAACTTCCAATAATTTTTCTATTTGGGGATTCATAATAATCAAATCTAAAGTTTAATGCTTGCCCCGTTACAAAATTCAAAACTGGACATTGCAAATTTTAAACCTGTGACTTCTCTAATATTTTTTTCTAATTTTCTGGTGCGCGATGCAGGTTTCGAACCTGCGACCTTACGGATGTGAACCGTACGCTCTTCCCCTGAGCTAACCGCGCAAAATTAATAAAACAAGTAAATATTCCGTTTTTAAGCTAAGCATCTAACAAAAAACTTTTCATAACGGGGAATTTTTAGGTTCTTCGTCCTACAACCTTTATCTTACTTATAACACACTTTCTATATTCTATAATCTATAATCTATAATCTATCATCTGCCTTACTGTTTTAGTTTTTTTTTCTTATATCTATAATCTATTATCTTTAATCTGCCTTTATGTTTTAGTTTTTTGCTTAAATCTATAATCTATTATCTATCATCTGCCTTATTGTTTTAGGTTTTTCTTATATCTATAATCTATTATCTTTAATCTGCCTTTATGGGCCCAGTAGGACTCGAACCTACGACACCCTGATTATGAGTCAGGTGCTCTAACCGACTGAGCTATGGGCCCGACAAAGCAGCCTCAAACCAGAACGTAGTACGGTTTAGGGCTACCTTCTGCTTGCCCCGTAGCATCCGAAGGATTGGTATGGGGTCTTCTGTCTTCTGCCTGCCCCGTAGCATCCGAAAGATTGGTATGGGGTTTTCTGTCTTCTGCCTGCCCCGTAGCATCCGAAGGATTGGTATGGGGTTTTCTGTTTTCTGTTATTTCTGCAATACTATACAATAATTGATAAGATTTTTCAAGTTTAAAAATATGGAAAGTTTAGGTTGGTGTCTCTGTGGTGTCCAGGTTAAATAAAAAAGCCCGTCAGATTAATGACGGGCTAAAAAAATAATTTCTACTTATTT
>JAGYNU010000015.1 GCA_018399975.1 Candidatus Omnitrophota bacterium | reverse complement strand
TAATTACTTATAACACATTTAATCTATTAAAGTCAGCTAATTTATTTCTTTTTCTTTTTTGCTGATTTTTTAGCAGCTTTTTTCTTTGCCATCTTTACCACCTCCTCTTTTTTTACTTACGTTTAATTTTAAACCAACTAAGCTTACCAGCATATAAAAAATACAGAATTCATTTAAACCTTCCTTATTATTTCATTTGTAAATCTTCCATTCGGAATAAATATAACTTCTCCATTTTCGTCTACAATTTTTGTATTTAAAGAATCTATGCTATCTATTTCGCCTGAAATCGATCCCAATTTTATTTTATCACCCTTTTTATATTGTTTATTAATAAATTTTTGGGCTAAAATATTTGACATTATATCACGCCCGGCAACAAAGAAAATTAAAGAAATTATAATTGGAACAACAATAAAAAATACTGCAAAAGATTGTATAATAATTGCAGTAGATATTCCTAAATACTGCATTACCATAATAACTGTTAAACCTATAACGGTATATTCAGTAGTTTTATCTAAAATTGAATAAAAAGGAATACGAGCTAAACGTGAAGAAGCATTCACAACCTTAGACAAAAACCTTGCTAAAAATATACCAAGTGAAATAAGAATAATGGCAATTAAAACCTTAGGCGTATAGAAAATTACCTTTTTAATAAACAAAGAGGCAATTTTTAAATCTAATGTATTAAAAGCCATAATTAGAGCGCTAAAAATAATTATCCAGTAAACGATTGCCCCAATTAAATATGATAGTTTCTTCTCAAAACCGCCATTTTCTAAGAAACGTTTAATACCTGTTTTTTTAGATAAAACATCGATACCTACTATACGTAATATTTTTTCAATTATCTTTTTAAAAATAACTGCAAAAAACCACCCAAGTAATAAAATCATTATTGCTAATATTATCTTGGGCCCAAATTGTATAGTAAATTCATATAAATTTGTTAAAGTATCAATAACCAATTCTTTAAAAATTTTCAAAAAACTTTCCATAATTCCTCTCTTTTTTTATTCTTCGTTAAAAAAATCTTTTAATTTTTTAGAGGGCTTCTCTATTATTCTTTTTCCTTTATCAAGCACTTCTTCAATCTTTTTTTCCGAAGCTTCTGCAACTTTATCTGTAAATTCATCAATTTTTTCTACAATACCTTTCCCTTTAGTTAATCCTACCATCACAAAATCAGTAGTACTTGCAATTCCATTCTGAGGATTAAGGTCATTTTTAAGTTGCATAACTACTGCAACAGGAGTTGATGCAGCTGGTTCTTTTACCTTTATTATGAAAAATATAGTTATCAATTGTAATATGGCTGATACAATAAATAAAAAATGTAAATTTGTTATAGGATATGTAAAGAAAGTATAATTTATATTTTCAAAAAGTTTAGATATAATGCTTCCAACTATAGGAGCAATTGCTCCTGCAAGTCCTGTGATTGCTGCAAATAACGCTAAGTACATTGATTTCCCTTTTTCAGGAGAAAGTTTTATCATTATGTTAAATTGCGACAAAAAAATTCCTGCTGTAAAAGCACCAGAAAGTATGTGAGCAATTAATACGGGAAAATAATAAAATCCAGGAAGAGCTAATATCCATATAAAAGGAACGACTACAAGAACACCAGTTGACAAAGTAATTATAGGTTTATTACCTAATTTGTCTGAGATAGGTCCCCAAATTTTCATCATAAAGAGTGTAGCTAAAGTTGCAAATGTAGCAAATACTGTAATTGTAG
Source organism: Candidatus Omnitrophota bacterium (assembly GCA_018399975.1). Classification (GTDB taxonomy): domain Bacteria; phylum Omnitrophota; class Gorgyraeia; order M55B152; family M55B152; genus M55B152. The sequence continues at coordinate 16,777 of JAGYNU010000015.1, read as the reverse complement.
AAAAGTCCATATTTAAATTTTCTATCATAAAAACTCCATAAAAAGGACCAGCGATTTGAATCGCGAAAATCCAAAAAGATGCAAATATTATTAAAGATAAAAAATTCTTATCTTTTAATGGTTTTAAAAATAAGGAAAAACTTACTGTTTGCTCCTTGTTTTTTTTATCTTTAACATCTGGAATTTGTGATAAAAACCATGCCGCTATAATTCCTGCTATTAATCCGATTGAAAAAATTATAATAAATCCATATGGATTTGTTTCTGAAAATCTATTTTGCCATAAAGTCAAAAACTTTCCGCCAAAAATTATAACTATCATTCCACAAAAAGAAGAAATCATATTTCTTTTGCCAAAATATGTTCCTCTTTTTTCAGCTGGGACTAAATCACTCATCCATGACAACCAAGCTACTCCTGATAAAGAAGCAAAAAAACTTGATAATGCAATTACTATAACAAGAACCCAAATTTTATAATCAGAAATTGTAGGGAAAATAGCAAAAGGTAAGAGAATTATTACAAACCAAAACAGCCGGCTAAAAAACACACATAAGAAACAAAACTTTTTTCTGCTGCCGGTTTTTTCAATAATAATAGATCCTACTATCTGTAGAAGATTTGCAAACATCGGTAGTGCAGCTAAGATACCTATTTGCTGAGGTGTGGCTTCTAAAACCTTTAAGGCAAACCCCACTAAAAAGATACCACCAGCTAACGAACCCATTATTGCAGAAAGAGCTCCATCAAGTATAGAAAGATTTAATGCCTTATTCCTTGTTTTTTCATCCATGCTTTATTTTTATACAAAATATATATATTAAATTACTGCTATTAATAACAATTTATTTTGTAATTATCCTAAAGATTTATAATACTCTAATGTAAATCTTTTTGTCAATAAAATTGTTATAAAAAAATGAAATTATTTTTAATAAATTTTTATTATGAAATTTGTTTTGTTTTTTTAATTATAAAGAATAAAGTTATAAATGCAGATAAAAAATCACAAACCGGACCGCTAAACCATATCCCCTCTAATTTAAACATAAATGAAAAGATAAATAAGACAGGAATAAATATAAATATTTGGCGAGTAAGTCCTACAAAAATTGCGGTAACACCTTTTCCTGTAGCTTGAAAATAACGTGTTCCTAAAATATGCAAAGTTGCAAATGGCATCATCAAAAGAAAAATGCGCATACCATGACTCGTTAATGAAATAAGACTTATATTTTCCTTACAAAAAAGCATTGTAATTTGTGGAGCAAAAATCCATATTGCAAAAACAAGAAAAGATGTAAAAACAAAAGTAAATATGCAAGCATTAAAAAGAGTTTTGTTTACCCTATGATGAGAATTTAATCCGTAATTATATCCTATTATAGGTTGCATGCCAGCAGCCATCCCGAATGAAAATAAACGAATTATAGAACTGATCGAAAATATAATACCAATTGCAGCTACAGCCATATTGCCTCCATAGACAAGCAATCTATTATTCAAAAATGCAAATTGTATGCTTGCAGCAATACTTGTAAAAGCTGATGAACTACCTATTATCAATATTTTCTTAAAGTTTGAATATTTAATTTTCAAATTCTTTATATGTACATGCAAAAGACCTTGCTTGCGCAAAAGATACAATAAACCCATAATAACAATAATTGCTTCGGAAATTACAGTAGCAAATGCTGCTCCCTGTGTCCCCATGGAAAAAATAAATATAAATATAGGGTCAAGTATAAGATTTACTACAGTCCCTACAATCATCATCATGGTAGCATAAATAGGATTACCTTCAGCTCTTATAATAAAGGTTAATGTAAACCCATAGAAAAAGAAAATAGAACCGCCTATAATAGTTTTTATATAATCCTGAGCATATAAAAAAGCATCTTTACTAACAGAAAAAATAGCAAGAAGTTGTTCATTAAAAATTAATCCTAATATTGTAACTAAAAAAGCAGATATGGTAATTATTCCAAAAATATTGCCAAGAATATTTTCAGCTTTATCTTTACGCTGTTCCCCTAAATATATTGATATAAGAGCTGATGAACCATTTGCGAAAAGGATACAAACTGAAAATATTGTAAGTAAAATTGGAAATGAAAATGTTACGCCCGATAATCCTAAAGCACCTATTCCTCTACCTATAAAAATTCTATCTATTATATTGTAAAATCCATGAAACAATAAGCTAAAGATTGAAGGTAATGAAAACTTTACCAACAACTTTGATATTGACTCTTCTCCCATTCTAGTTGCTCTATCCATATTTATTCCTATCTTTTTTTAATATTTTCTAATGGAAATTTAAAAGGTAGGTGTCTTTTTGCTTTTACTCTATTAAATTTAATTCGCCTAATTCATATGGCTCATGATATTTATATATATAATGCCAGTTTAATTTACCGGTTGGGGTGTTATCATCATAATCTAAATCATGTGCTGCAATTGAAATACCTATTTTAAGGCCTATCTCAGGTTTTAAATTTAAAAACTCCCATTTTATAGCACTTTCAACTGTGTACCCTTTCTGTGTTTTTGTTGAACTAACCAAAACTAAATCTTGCGTTTTCCCTAACTGGAACCATGACCAGGATTGGGCATTTTCTGTTTCTTTTTCTGCAGGACTAAAACCAATTTGATAATCCAAAGGATTTCTCCACATAAGCCCATCATTATCAGGGTCAATAAATAACTCAATGCAATCATTTCGATAGATAGCATCATTTTTGTATGGAGACTCAATATCATTATCTATAACCTCGGCAGCAAAATATAAATATTTATCATCCCACATAAAATAACTATTTACTATTAAATCTATAGCAGTATTTGTAAAATTCCCATATTCTAAATTCTGACTTGGGAGTAATTTTACTTTATTTTCTTTATTCCATTCTGTTAAATCACCATCAATTTTGATTTCTTTAGTTGTTTTTACTGCTTTTGTTTTTGGCCTTGAAGGCAAAGTAATATCCTTTGTCCCAGGTTTAAAACCTACCTTTTGCATGGCTTGTTTTATACAATCGTTTTTCATAAAATAATCCCATACAAGGCCACTACGATAATTTTCAATCCCAATCATCAATGCTCCTTGATCTATACCTATAACCTCATCTGAAAACCAATTTCTATCGATATTATACGCATCCTTAAAACCGTATTCACCCCATAGTTGGTCTTTATATTTAGAATACATATATTTAAGTGCTTTAAGAGATTTTTCAGGCGTAAACATAATAGAAGTTCCAGCTCCTGTAGGAGCTACGGTCCCATCATGGTCTGGAGCATTAATTGAAGGCAAAGCACGATAAGCTTTATATCCTCCAGGGCCATCGCAAGCCGTAATCCCCCATGAATTCGGTCCATAGGTCTTAAAAAAATCTTTGTTATCTATACAAAATTGACGATTTGCCAAAGTTGCATTAACCGAGTTTTTAAAATAATCTACATATTTATCATGTTTGTTTCTAAAATCTATCCATAAATGCGGATATTGAAAAACAAACAAAGGAGCACTAAAAGAAACACAAGTGTAATCTTTATAAGATAGTATTGGCCTTCTTATTTCATGCCAGCTAGACGCAGGTATCGAATGTGTAGGCGAACCTATTGCTAAAATATATGCAAGCAATGATTCATCAATCCTATTCCAGCGAGCTATCAAAAAATCAGAAACTTTCCAACCCAAAGACAAAGTCGTCCCATTATTTAACATCCAATCCCAATCTACTCTTTCATACAATTCTTGAGCAAGTCTTTCTATTTCAGTTCCTTTAAAATACTTACCTGCAAATAATGCCCCTGCTATAAATAAAGCTGTATCAATAGAGGATATTTCAATACCGGGGATTTCTTGCCCCGTATTCATTTCTACAAAATGGTAATAAAAACCATGTTTATGCTTTAATTTATCTTTAAAAAATCTAAGTGTGTTAACTATTCTACTATATGCATCTTCTTTTTTTACCCAACCCCTGTTTTCTGCAATACAAATACAGGTTAGACCAAATCCGACAGCTGCTACAGAAGAAATAGTAGTTCCAGTTTTATCCTTCACTAAACCTGTGTTTGGATTAGATTCTTTCCAAAAATATAAAAAAGCTTTTTTTTGAATCATATCCAAGAAATCTTCATCTTTTATATTTAATAAATTAACAGCAGAGTCTTTATTTTCAACCGATTTATTTGAATCTGCGTATACCTCTGAAAGAAATAATACTACGATAAAAATAAAAAATAATAAAATGATATTCTTTTTCATAACACTCCTTATTTAGAATAGTTACCTGGAAATGTCTAAAATTTTGTACTTTACGGTCCTATTTGAAAGCTTTACTTCAACAACATCATGTTCTTTATGTCCTAACAATGCTTTAGCAATTGGAGAAGAAATGGAAATTTTATTACTGTCTATATCAGCTTCGAATTCCGACAGTATTTGATAATTAACAATTTCATCTGAATTTAAATTTTTTAACTCAACTTTAGCTCCTACTCTAACTTCAGCATCAGATATATCTAAATTTTCAATGATTTGAAAGTTAGACAATGCATTTTCTAATTCGCTAATTCTTTTTTCATTAAAAGCTTGAGCTTCTCTTGCAGCATCATATTCTGCATTCTCAGATAAATCCCCTAATTGACGGGCTTCGTCAATATTCTCGGCAATTTCTCTGCGCTTTACTCCTTTTAACAGCTTTAATTCTTTAATTAATTTATCATGGCCTTCTCGAGTTAAATAAACTTTTTCACCAAACATAATTAAAACCCCTTTTAGAATATTTAAAAATTACTCGGATTTTGAATATTAACAAGTTTCCCATTTTTAAAAGATAAATAAATCCAAAATGCTGGATCATCATAATATTCAACTGGTTTATATATCCATTCTTCATAATTACCGTAGGGATTTAAATTTTCAATTTTCTCATTTGCTACACCCATAAAATTTTCTGTTTCCACTTCACTCATCCCTACTTCTAAATTGTTACTTTTAACTATTAAACCAACTTTATCCCAATAATCTTCTTCAAATATAGAATGGACTTCTGTTTCCACACCGGCACAGCCGATTAATAAAAAAATAAAAATTATAATAACAATAAATTTTTTCTGCATAAGTCAATTTTATGCTTTTCTAACTAAATATTCAAGCATATTAACAAACCATCATCACAAGCAAAGTAAACACTTTTACGCCGGGCGTGAAAGTGTTTACTTTATAAGCAACATATATATATCATTTTCCCGTTTCTCTTTTCCTAGAGAAAATTCTTTTAGCAAATTTGAAAAACGTTTTCAGTAGCCAGAAAGAAAGTATTATAAGTAAAATAGCAATAACTGAAGCAATTACGGGATGTTTAATAATAAGATAAAGAAGGCCTGCTACTAAACCATCTTCTGTTAAGCTAGCAACGGAATTACTAATAGGTTCTGGTGAAGTATTAATAGCAGCTCGGCTGGAAGCTTTTGCAAGATGAGATTCCATTGCAATTGAACCGCTTAAAAGTGCAGTAGGTATTTGTAAGGCTGGACCTGCATTGGAAGTTGCCATATAAGCTAATGCAGCACCCCCTATAGGGCGTATAGCAGTATGAATTGAATCCCATGTGGAATCGATATAAGGAATTTTATCGGCAAAAAATTCAACTAAATACATTAAAACGGCAAGTCCTATGACAATTGGATTAGATAATGAGTTTAATTCACCAGGCAAACTAACCCAATTCATACGACTAGCAATACCTAAACCCGCAAGTGTAAGGTAAAGATTGACCCCTGAAGTCCAAGAAGTACCTAAAATAATACCTAAGTTACTTAAACCTGACATATTATTGCCCCCTTAAAAAAAATAAGACATACCTATTAAAATACTTTTTAAATCAACTCCTGTGTTGGGAAAACTTGTGCCTGCATTCGAAAAATGTCTTGCTCTATATTCAAGATTTATGGCTTTGTTTTCTTTGAAAAAATAATGTACACCAACTCCTCCCTGCACCTGAAAATTCCATTGAGTTGATTCCTCATGTACATGCTGAGTCGAATACTGAAAGCCAACTCCTGCCTGAACAAAGGGTACAAACTTTTTAAATTCAAATCCATATTTTAAAAGGAGTCCAAAACCTGTTTCAAAATTCGAATCAGGAGAAATTATATTAGCTATATAAGGTTCCACCATAAGTTCAATAAGAGATTTGTTAGTATCTAAATTTTCCTGATTTCTAAATAAAAAATGCTCTATATCAAAACCCAATTTTAAACCTACAGGAATTAATTCATAATCTTCTTTGCCCTTTAAAGAACCTTTATACATTCCAGTAAATACGCCAAACTCTTTTAGTATAACACCTTTTCCAGAGGAAAATCCTTTAGTGGGTATACTTAAAAATAAAACTAAAACTAAAACTAAAACTAAAAAATAATATTTTTTTTCACCATTTATATTTTTTGCTCTATTTTTTCAATATAATTACCTAAATTTATATATTATACTTTTGTAATTGTCAATCAAAAAACTTTAAGGTCATTCTTAATTAATGTGAACAAATTTCTATAATTTAATGATTTGCAAACTATTAGGCTAAATTTAAGAATGACCCTAGTTTATTGATTTTATCTACTAAATATAACTGAACACTTTCTCGCCCGGCGTAAAAGTGTTCAGTTAACGCTTATTTGTATTTCCAATTTCTTTTAGTTGTTTAATTTCTTTGTTTGTTAGTAAACGATATTGGCCCGGTCTTAAATCTTTAAGTTCTAAAGGGCCAAGTTTAGTTCTGTGAATAGAAATGACAGGATGCTTTATTTTTGAAAACATTTTTTTAATTTGCCTTTTACGGCCTTCTGTAAGGGTAAGCTTTAAACGGGTTTTACTTTTTTCTAAGGATAAAATTTTAATTTTGCAGGGGTATGTTTTTTTGTCCTCTAAAACAATACCGTCTTCTAAACATTCAATTTCGTCTTTTTGTATTGTCCCTTTAATTTCGACTTCATAAACTTTCTCAACTTCAAACTTGGGATGAGTTAAATGATAAGTTAACTGGCCATCATTTGTTAGAATCAATAAACCGGTAGTATCTTTATCAAGCCTACCAACTGGATAAAGTCGCACTTTGGGAAACTTATCTTTTATATTATCTAACACTGTTTTATTCGCAAATTTATCCTTTACAGTACTTATTACCCCTTTTCCTTTGTTAAGCATTATATAAATTTTATTGCATTTGGCGCTTGTTTTACCATCTGCTTCTATAACATCTTTATCTAAATCCACCATTACATAAGGAACCAATACTACTTTGCTATTAACTTTTACTTTACCTTTTTTTATAAGTTTAACGGCTTCCCGTCTCGAGGCAAACCCTAACCTTGAAATTGCAAGCTGCAACCTTATTTTTTTATCTTTCATATTATGCAAAATGCCTTTTTATATTTTGAGTTTTAAACTATGACCGTAATCTTTAGAAATTATTCTTCCTGTTTTTATTATCATCTTTTCTATATCTTTACGACATTGAGAAGGCGTTTTATCAATATATACCTTATTAGGATATATTTCGTAGTACTCTCTATATTTTGAAGGAGTTAAATTCGGCATTATCACATTTGCTCCAGCTTCTAATCCTTTTTGTCTACCATGTAAATCTATCGAGGCTAATGCCGTAGTAGCGGGAATATGAACTATTTTATTTAATATTCTGGTTATCGCTAAGGTCTTTAAACTTAAATCTAACGTACCAGCTTTTTCTTTTTTAAAAGGAGTGTTGCCGTGAGGTATAAAAGGGCCCATCCCTATCATATCCAAATCCATATTTTCCATCAACAGTATGTCTTGTGCTAAAATCCTTTTGGTTTGACCAGGCAATCCTATAATATTGCCTGAACCTACTTGATAATCAAGTTCTCTTAAAATTTCTACGCATTCCAATCTATTCTCATAATTTGAATCCGGTTTTAATTTCTTAAACAAATTTTGGTCGGACGTCTCAAATTTTAAAAGATACCTATCAACTCCTGCTTCTTTTAATTTCTTATATTCATCAAAAGTCTTTTCTCCTATTGATAAAGTTATCGCACAATCTGTATCTTTTTTAATTCTACTGATTAACTTGCATAATTTGTCAGTATTATAATAATCATCTTCGCCTGACTGTAAAACTATAGTTTTATAACCAAAACTATTAATCTGTTTAGCTATATTATATATTTCATCAAAAGTAAATCTATATCTATATAATTTCTTATTGCTTTTACGTAATCCACAATACAAACAATCTTTTTTGCAGTAATTAGAAAATTCTATTATAGCTCTAATATGAACTTGATTAGAAAAATATTTTCTTCTTATTCTATCGGCTCTGTCAAATAAAGATTTTGTATCTTTAGATTCTAAAAAATCAATAATTTTATCAACATTCAAAGGAATAGAAAAATCACTATCATCTAAACTATCTTTATATTTAGCTATTATCCCATCTCTTTGCCCTTCTTTAAGTTTATCCCATTTAAAAATAATTATGCCCAGGTCATTATTTATTTTAAATTTTTTAAAATTATATAAACCATTTTTTACATCGTTCCCAGCAATAAATGACCATCTTTTTCCTTTTATATTTGCTAAATGAACTGTAACAGAATATTTCTCTTCTATATTCTTAGTAAGACTTTTAAACAGTTCTTTTTTACTAAAAGTATAAGTCCCTTTCTCCATTTTTTATCTTGTTATAGTAATCTATAAATTTAGGATACACTTTTGGCATTTGCTGTTTTATTTCCTTTATTTCTTTATTAATTATTTTCTCAGCTGATTTTAAGGTCTCCTGACTGGCAAAATCATCGATCCATTCTCTAAAAGTTAAAACGGCATTAAGCTTACAATAATTACCTTCCTGACCAGATTTTAATAAATCCATAATACATTTACCTGTTCTTCCACATCTATATCCAGCAGTACAAAAAGAAGTAATATAACCCATATCGGCAAATTCTTTTATTACTTCATCTAAACTTCTGGTATCTCCAAGCAAAAACTGTTGTTTTTCACTCTCTTGTCTATTAACTTTTTCACTATAAGCTCCTATACCAATTCTTGTAGAAGCATCAGTTTGAGTAATACCTAAAGATAAAGATTTTCTTCTTATATCTTCTGGTTCTCTAGCAGTAATAATCATACCAGTATAAGGAACAGATAATCTAATTACAGTTACCAATTTCATGAAATCTTCATCAGATACTTTATATTTAGAGTTCTGGGTATATGGAGAATTATAAGCTGGTTCTAACCTGGGGAAAGAAATAGTATGTGCTCCTATACCAAACTTATCTTCTAATTCTCTACTATGAGCTACTAATCCCATAACTTCAAACTTCCAATTATATAAACCAAATAAAGCTCCCAAACCTACATCGTCTACTCCTGCTTCCATAGCTCTATGCATACCATAAAGACGCCATTTATAATTTCCTTTTATGGTACCCTGCGGATGCAGCTTTTTATATGTATCATGATGATAAGTTTCTTGAAAAACCTGAAATGTTCCTATACCTACATCATGGAGTATTTTTAATTCTTCTATCGATAAAGGTGGTGCATTTACGTTTACTCTCCTTATCTGACCAAAGCCGTTTTTAATTTTTACCTTAGTATCATAAATAACCTGTATGGTATCTTTCATATAATTAACATCTGTTAAAGGATATTCGCCATATACAACTATCAATCTTTTATGACCGATATCTCCGGCTAAAACTTTACTTTCCTCTTTCACTTCTTCTAAACTTAAAATTCTCCTGGTAGCCTTGGTGTTTGATTTTCTAAATCCACAATACAAACAATCGTTTACACAATAATTACACATATATAAAGGTGCAAATGTAACAATTCTATTGTCATAAACTTTCTTTTTAATTTTTAAAGCAGTGTTCTTCATCTTTTCCAAAAGTTCGAAATCTTTTACATTCAATAGCGTCGCCGTTTCATCTAAAGATAAAGTTTCTATTTCCAAAGACTTAGAAAGTATATCTTCTACTTTTTTAACATCAGCATTAAGATTTTTTTTCAATTTTTCTTGAATTTTATTATCATCAATAAAATCTTTGCCATCTTCTGTATACTTATCTATTTCTTTTTGTTTAATTCTATCCTTAATCCAAGATTTTATTTCTTGTTCTTTAATTTTCATTTTCAAACACCTGCCTTTTTACTCATTTTACCCTTTTCCTTTTTAAAACTTTTTAACGCCAAAGGAAAAGGCGAAAGAACTCTTTCCAAAACTCCTAACAGGAAAGAAATACAAACCCCATAATTAGTTATAGGAACATTAGCTTGTTTTGCTTTTTGAATTCGAGCTAACATTTCACGCCTAGTAATCATACAACCGCCACAATGTATTATTAGACTATACTGGTTTAAATCCTCAGGGAAATCTCTGCCTGAACATACATCTACCCGAATATCCTTTTTTACATATTCACGCAGCCATCTCGGAATCTTGACTCTACCGATATCATCCTGTATTGGGTGATGACTACAACTTTCCGATATTAAAATTTTGTCACCATCTTTTAAATCATCTATTTTACATGCATTCTTAGAAGCTTCTATTAAATTACCTTTAAATCTAGAAAATAATATTGAAAAAGTAGTACATGGTACATTCTTTGGAGTATCTTTTACCATTTTTAAAACTACTTGAGAATCACAGACAACTAAATCCGGCAAGGATTTAAAACGATTCAATAAATCAGTATATTCTTTTTCTTTAACTATTACCGTAGAAGAATTATGGTCTAATATATCCCTTACAGTCTGAACCTGAGGTAATATTAACCTACCTTTTGGAGCTTCTAAATCTATAGGAACAATCATAACTACAAAACCATTAGAAGGTAATAAATCACCTACTAATGCTGGTGGATTAACAAAATCGTCAGGACAAATTTTAATAAGTTGACTTTTAAATTCATTAATAACAGAATCTTTATTATTTTTATCTACACTAGAACAGATGACTATATTTTTTGTGCAACTTTTGATTTTATTAATAAAATTTTTTGCTGGTTTTTCTAAATCGATTTTATTTATTATTACAATTAGCGGAGCCCTTTTCTTTTTAGCCAATTTAGCAATTTTATTCTCATAACTATTCCATTTATTTGGCTCTACCAATAATACAAAAACATCTGCTCTATCAAAAATTTTCTTTGTTTTTTCAAACCTTGCAATAGAAAGACTAGAAAAATCATCTATCCCTGCAGTATCTAAAAATGTCACGGGTCCTAAAGGCAACAATTCCATGGATTTCTCTACTACGTCAGTAGTTGTTCCCGGAACAGAAGAAGTTATGGAAACACTCTGTGATGTTATGTAATTTAAAAATGTAGATTTACCTACATTAGTACGTCCAAATAATCCAATTTGTAATCTTAGTGATTTTGGAGTTTTTAACATATTGTATTTATTATGGTATATAGTAATTACTTTGTTTTGTAGAAAACTTCACGATTTTTAGAAAAAAACTTGTATTAATTATACTTTTACTATTTGTATTCTACTTTTCTTACTAATCATGCTTAAATTTTTCTAAGTTTTCATTTTTTAATTCTTCAATGGCTTTATCTACTAAAGTAACATAAGTCATTGTACTAGAGCCTCCCACCAGAACTGCCACCATACAAGCTTCTAACATTTCTTTTTTATTCCATCCTACTTTCAAACAATGTTCCACCGCTCTAGGTATACACACAGGACATTTTTCTGTAACGCTAGAAACTAAAAGTAAAAGCCATTTAGTTTTTTCGGGTAAATTATTAGATTTAGTTACAACATATTTTTCCCCGATAAAACTTTTATATTCCTCGGGTATGCTATGCTTTATATCTACCATTAATTCATTAAACTCTCTCAATGTCCCTTTTGGACTGTACATTTTAATACCTCCCTCTTTTTTATTTATTTTGTGCTTTTTTATCTTCTCCAATCCATTTTCCCCTGGGAGTATAAGTGGTATGAAGCAACTCATGACTTTTATGTCCACAAGGACCCTCAGTTAAAAATTCATCATATATTTTTTTAATAAATGGATTATCATGAGATTTTCTATATTTTAGGCCTTCCTCTTCTTTATAAATAGCTTGAGCTCTGGCTTCTCTGATTTCTGGAGTTGTAGGAACGGGTTGCCCCCCTCCTCCCAGGCATCCTCCTGGACAAGCCATTATTTCAATAAAATGATAATCTTCAAGTTTCCCCTCTACTAACATATCCATAACTTTTTTAGCATTTGCAGTACCATGCGCAACCATAACTTTCAATGATTTTCCTTCTAAAAACTTCCATTCATCAACTGCTTTTTTAATAGGCACTTCAGCATCTCTTACTCCTTTCATACCTCTTACAGGAGTAATTCTAAGTTTTTCAAATGGCACTTCATGGCCTGTAATTATTTCATAAACAGTACGAATAGCAGCTTCCATTACTCCTCCACTAGCTCCAAATATTTGTCCTGCTCCACTAGAAGTACCCAAAGGATCATCAAATTCAGAATTTGGTAAATTAGGTAAATCAATGCCGCTTTGCTTTATCATCTTAGCCAATTCTCTTGTAGTAACTACATAATCCACGTCTTGATATCCAGATGCTCGCATTTCTTCTCTTTCACATTCAAATTTCTTAGCAGTACAAGGCATCAATGATACACAAATTATGTCTTTAGGATCTATATTATTCATTTTGGCGTACCAGGTTTTAGCTATAGCTCCAAACATTTGCTGAGGACTTTTAGCTGTTGAAACATGATTTAATTTATCGGGGTAAAAATATTCAATATATTTTATCCAACCTGGAGAACAAGAAGTAAGTTGTGGCAAACTTACACTCTGGTCATTTTCCTTAAGTTTCTTTTTTATTTTTCCTAATAATTCTGTTCCTTCTTCCATAATCGTTAAATCAGCTGTAAAATTGGTGTCAAAAACTTTATCAAATCCCATTCTCTTTATAGCAGTATTTAATCTTTTGGTAACACAAGTCCCAGCAGGTAAACCAAACTCTTCTCCAATAGCAGCTCTTGGAGCAGGAGCAGTTTGAATAATTACATGTTTTGAATCATCGTCGATTGCTCTCCAAACTTCCTCGATAGAATTTTTTTCCTTTAAAGCCCCAGTCGGGCATCTATCGATACACTGTCCACAGTTTATACAAATCACATCAGATAATGGTTTATCTAAATAAGTTGAAATTTTAGTTTCTTTTCCTCTATTGATAGCTTCTAATACTCCAACTTCCTGTACATCAATACAAGTCCTTACACAACGTCTACAGAGTATACATTTATCCATATCTCTTTCTAATGCGTAAGAACTTAAATCTTGTTCATACCGAGGAGCATCTGTATGTCCAAATTTGTAAGAAGTAATACCATATTCTTCAGCTAAGTTTTGTAATTCACAATTATTATTTTTAGGACAAGAATAACATTCTCCATAGTGATCGCGTAAAAGCAACTGTATTATATTTTTACGAGCCCGTCTTACCCTCTGGGAATAAGTTTTAACTTTTATGGAATGTATAATGGGATAAGAACAAGCAGCCTTTAAAGTTTTTTCACCTTCAACTTCAACCACACAAATCCTACATACTCCTGCTAAACATAAATCATCATGATGGCATAAAGTAGGAATTTTAATATTAACTTTTTCAGCAGCTTTTAAAATAGTAGTACCCATAGGAACCTTTACTTCTACATCATTGATAATTACTTTAACCATATTACTAATAGAACCTTTTTCTGATTCCTTTGTATTCTGAGCTCTCTGACTTATAGGAGCTCTCGAAGTATCTTTTGCAAATGGTTTTTTTTCATCGTGCATTGAAAATCTTCTCCTTTATATCGTTATTTTCGTTTAAAACATACTCATCTTTAAAAGTTTTTATTATATCCACAAAAGCATTGGGACTAGATTGTCCCAAACCGCATTTTGAAGCAAGTTTCATAGTTTCAGACAAAGATAGCAAATCATCTAAATATTCATGTGTACACTCTCCTTTTCTCAACATTCTTACCCCTTCTAATAATACAGGTATCCCCTCGCGACAAGGAGTACATTGCCCACATGATTCTTCTTTGAAAAATTCCAAAAAGTTTTCTGCAATGTCAAGCATATTACGCTTATTATTAAAAACAATTATAGAACCCCCAGTATTTAGATCTTCATAACTTATTTGACGTCCAAAATCCTTCTTAGAAACACAGTGGCCAGAAGCTCCTCCCACCTGTACAGCTTTTGTATCTATTGCGTTAACCATTTCTAAAATCTTTTTTATTGTAATTCCAAATGGAACTTCATATACTCCAGGTTTTTTGCAATCCCCTGAGATACTAAGCAATTTTGTGCCAGAGGATTTTTCAGTACCTATAGATTTAAACCACTTACTTCCTTTATCAATAATATGGGGAACCGTTGCAAAAGTTTCTACATTATTTAAAACCGTAGGATGCCCATTATAGCCAACATTTGCAGGAAAAGGAGGTTTATTCCTTGCTTCACCTCTATAACCTTCTAAAGATTCAATTAAAGCGGTCTCTTCCCCACATACATATGACCCTGAACCTAATCTTATTTCAATATCAAAATCAAAATTTTCTTTATTTAAAATATTTTTTCCAAGATAATTTTCAGTTCTCATTTCTTTAAGTTTTTTTTCTAATTGAGGCAAAAATGATTTATATTCACCTCTTAAGTATAAAAATCCTTTATTTGCACCAACGGCATATGCAGCAATTACCATTCCCTCAAAAACCAATTCGGGATATTCATCTAAGAGAACCCTGTCTTTAAATGTTCCAGGTTCCCCTTCATCAGCGTTACAAATAATATACTTTTCTTTATCTACAGCAACAGCAGCTAAATTCCATTTTACTCCTGTTGGAAAACCTGCACCGCCTCTACCTTTTAAATTAGATTCTCTAATTTCTGCAATGGATTCACTTCGACCTATATCCAAAGCTTTTTTTAATGCAGTAAAAGGTTCAAATTTACTGAATATTACTTTACCTTTTCTATTATTTGTATTTTTCTTTATCATGAATGCTCCTTAATTATTTTTTTTACCATTCGAGGTGTTACATTACCAATTAATTTATCATCTACCATAACCGCAGGTGCCATATCGCACATTCCTATGCAAGCAGTTTCTTCTAAAGTAAATTTACCATCTGATGTAGTTTCTCCAACTTTTATATTCAATATCCTTTCAAACTGTTTTAAGATTTCTTTACTTCCTGCCATAATATTGGAAATACAATTACTTATTCTAATAATATGTTCTCCCTTTTTTTCTACACTCAAAAAAGAATAAAAAGTAACTACAGAATAAACTTCCACCGGATGAATACCTAATTCATCAGCGACAGATTGCATATCCTCATCTGAAATATAACCTTTTTCCTGCTGCATATTTTGTAGTATAGGTAGTAATTTAGCTCTACTTTCCTCACAAACTATAATTTCACCATTTTCATCTCTTTCTTTTCCTACTGAACAAAATTTCGACATCTTATACTCCTTATTAATATTAACCTTTATTTAAAATTGCCTTAACTTTTTTAATCAGGTCATATGGACTTATAGGTTTTTCTGTTTAGCTTTTGCCACATTAGAATTACAAAATAAAGCTAAAAATTCTATCGAAAAATCTATATTTTTTACTGTAACATCATCTGGGACTTGAATAGATACAGGTGCAAAATTAACTATTCCCTTTAATCCTGCTCGAACAATCAAATTTGCAACATTTTGGCTACATTCTTTCGGGACTGCAATTATACCTATATCCACCTTTTCTTTTTTTATAACACTTGAAACTTTCTTTAAAGAATATATTTTCACTCCGTTAATTTTTTTATCTATTTTACGATTGTCTCTATCAAAAGCTGCTATAATTTTTATTCTATCTTTATTAAACTCAGGATACTTTAATAAAGCTGTTCCTAAATTACCAACACCAAATAACACAACTCTAACAATATTTTTCTGTAAAATAAATTTTTCTAAAGTAGTTTCCAATTCTCTTATTTCATATCCTTTTCCAGGAATTCCTACTTTACCAAAGTAAGAGATATCTTTACGAATTTGCACATCTGTAGTGCCTAAAATATCTGCTAATTCTTGAGAAGATATATAATCTTCTTTGTCTTTAAGCAAAGATTTTAGCGTACGAATATACACAAAAGCTCTTTCTATTGTTTTTTTTGATATTTTTTTCATAATATCGTGAAATTTTTAACGAAGTCCATTCTAATAATACAATGTTAAAAGGCTTTTGTCAAGTTTTTTTATAATAAAAATCAACAATTTCTCAAAGCCTTCTATAAAAATATTTTAAAAATAATGACAACTGTTAAAAAGAGATTCTCTTGCAGAATAAGAAGGGGTATAACCAATAGAAAGCAATTTTGAAATATCATACTCTCTATTTTTAAAGATAGCATTAATTTTCTTCCTTAAAATAGGAATATTTTTCAAAAATGAGATTAAGAAAGGCGAAAACCTATAAGGAGGTTTACTACCTACTGCCTGAGATATAATAGTCAATACTTCGTTAATAGATAAAACTTCTTTATCAGCTATAATATAAGTACTTTTAAACATTTCATCATTATAAATGGCAAAAATCAAGCAATCTACTACATTTTTAACATAAACAAGATGTAGCTTATTATTATATTTGTTTACAAAAGGCAATAAATGATGTTTTAAGAGAAAAATG
>JAGYNU010000014.1 GCA_018399975.1 Candidatus Omnitrophota bacterium | reverse complement strand
TTTTCTTCAGCTGATACAATAACTGAATTAAAAGCAAACATACTAATTACTAAAACAATTAACAATTTATATTCTATATCCATTTTCTTACCTTTCTTTTTAAATTAACTACTTTATTAAACATCCTAAAAATAAAAAAATCCGATATATTCTTACTATATCGGTTAATAAAAAAACCTAAAATTTTTCTTCCATTTCACATACCTCCTTCTACCGAGAAGTTTTAAGTGTAATATCCTGTTAGATAACTAAATTCTTCTTCAGTAATCAAAATTCTTTAAGTGAAGCTCCACGGCTTTACAATCGTGGCATCTTCATATTCTTCGGCGAAACCCGCCGAAGCATATCTGCCATAAAACATTGGCAGATACCCTTTTTCGCATTCATCCATGCCTTTACAGGCGTGGCTTTCTGCGAAGGCGGGTAACCAGTTAATCTAACAGGACAAGTATACAGGCAGGTCTTCTGACTAAGAGATCATCCTACTTGCCCCGTTAAAATAATTATCTAACGGAACTCTCTACCGCCTTCCCATTCGTCTACGCTAAATTTAATTTAGTTTCGCCGAAAAGTGGCATAACTGGTAGATTTCGTCCCTCTTCACAGCGGCGGGACCGTTGCCGTTTATTACGGCAATTCCCTTTTAAAGCCTTAAAAAGGCACCTGTATATCTTAAAATTATTTATTTTGTCTATTCCCCGAAACCAAAACAACATAAGGTTTGTTGGAAATAGGATTTTCTTTCACTACAACTAATGTATTATAAATTTCTTCTAACAATTTATAATCTAAAACATTAGAAGGTAAATCATATCTAATTATTTCACCATTATTTAATAATAATAATTTATCGCAATATTCTGCAGCTAAATTCAAGTCATGCAGAATCGAAATTATAGTTATATTCTTCTCTTTATTCAATTTTTTCAAAAGATTAAATATCTGCATTTGATGTCCGATATCAAGATAAGAAGTTGGTTCATCTAAAAATAATATTTCTGGCTCCTGTGCTAACGCCCTGGCAATAACAACTCTTTGTTTTTCTCCAGAACTTAAATTTAGTATTTCTCTATCTGATAACTTATCGCAATCGGTAAGTTTTAACATCTCATTCACTACTTTTACGTCTTCTTTACTTTCTCCTGCAAGAAGAGACTGATAAGGGAATCTTCCCATCATAACAATATCTCTTACTTTATATGAAAAAGAAATAAAACTTTCCTGTCTTACACAAGCTATTCTTCTTGCTATTTCTTTAAAATTAAAACAGTATATATTTTTATTATTAAGATAAATTTGTCCTTTAAAAGGCTTAATTACACGTGTTACTGTTTTCATTAAAGTTGACTTACCTGCACCATTGGGGCCAATAACACCTATAAATTCGCCTCTTTGTACCTTAAAAGAAACATTTTTTAAAATTTCTTTATTACTGTAACCGCTACTGATATTATCTAATTTTAAAATTTCCATTTGTATTCACAATGCACAGATATTCATGCTTCAGACTACATGTTACAAGTTGTAAGTCTTATGCTACCTGTTTTACATGCTACTTATTATCTATAGCTTGTAGCTGATTTATTACCCCTTGCTTAAACAAAGGGTAAATTTTCTTCGATATTTTACCCTTTAAGCTTCGGGATAAATTCGACCAGATGATTTAGCTTCACTAACGTTTGCTAAATCATGGTCTCATTTAGAAGAATATCCTCCTCTTTTTTCTAAGTAAAAAAATAAAAAATGGCCCACCCAAAAAAGCAGTTATTACTCCAATAGGTAATTCTGCCGGAGCAAGCAAATTCCTTGCTAAAATATCACATGCAACTAAAAATACAGCACCGGATAAAGCCGATACAGGAATTAAAATTCTATGATCAGGCCCGACTATAAGTCTCATAATATGAGGTATAATCAATCCTACAAACCCTATTATCCCACATACTGCCACTACTGATGCTGCTAAAAGAGAACCTATTAAAAAAAATATCTTTTTTATTTTATTAACATTAACCCCAAGATTTAAAGCCGGTTCATCGCCAAGAGTAAGAATATTAAGTTCTCTGGTATAAAGCATACTAAAAACAATACCCGATATTGTAATTATACTTACTGCAATCAATTGATTTTTATCCACTACCTCAAGGCTACCTAATAACCACCATATTATACTGTGCAATTGATTCATTCTCGATACAGAAACTAAAAACATAATAAGGCTAGAAAACACAGCTCCAACTACTACACCGGCTAATAACAATGTCTGAACCGGCACTTTTTCTCCTACCCTTGCTAAATTGTAAACTAAAACTACGGTTAAAAAACCACCTACAAATGCGACTACAGGTAATAGTTCAAAACCAAAAGTTAATCCACCTAACCCTAAAGTTAAAGACAACACAGCTGCAAATCCTGCTCCACTGGATACCCCCAAAAGATAAGGTTCTGCTAAAGGATTACGTAATATACCCTGAAATATTACTCCTGAGACAGACAAAGACATTCCAACAATAATAGCAAGTAAAATCCTATATAACCTCAATCTTGCAATCGGAAAGCTATCTATCCCTTCTGATATGATTTTATTAAAAGGGATATCAACAGGCCCTGCAATAAAAGAAATAAATACTACAATTAATAATACTAAAATTAATACTATACTGCTTAAAATTATCTTATTTTTAATTTTCATATAATTTTTTATATATACTCTCAATACCTTTTATTATTCTCGGCCCTGGCCTTAAAATTATATCAGGATTTATATTATCTATTATTTTAGAACCAGTTAAATTAGAAAGTTTATTTAAATAGTTATCATCTATACCGTTTTCCATAGAACAAACTAATATGTAATCAGGTGATTTTTCTATTAAAACTTCTAAATTATATCTTGAGTAAGAATAAATCAAATCTCCTGCTATATTTATTCCCCCTGCGTGTTTTATTATATCACTTACAAAAGAATTATCTCCTGCGGTTAAAAGAGGGTCATGCCATAACAATATAAAAACTGTAGGTTTCTCAGTAATCGGGATTTCACGATGTTTTTTTTGAATTATAGAAACTGAATTTTTCATTTTATTTATTAGCTGTTTAGCTTCACATGATTTTTTTGTTAATTTACCGACATCTTCTATAAACTTATATAACTCAATTATACTAAGAGGCTTAATTGCTTTTACATTTATATTTATCTTTTTTAATTTATCGATTGTATCTTTTTGCTCAATTCCTGCTGCAAATACTATATCAGGCTTTAAACTTACTATACATTCTAACGATGGATGAGAAAAATCCCCAACAGTTTCTATATTATATGCCTGGGGAGGATAATCGCAATAACTGCTTACTCCTACTATTTCATCTTCTAATCCTAAAGCAAAAAGTATTTCAGTAATACTTGGAGCTAAAGAAACAATTCTTATAGAAGCAAAAACACTCCCCGAAAGTAGTAAAATCACTCCTATAACAATAATAGTAATAACTATCTTAAATATATCTGTATTCATTATTAAAAGATACAAGTTACAAGAAACAATAACCAATATTCAAATTCCAATAACCAATTTAAGAAGCTACAAAACCTATGTTACAAGCCCCACTACAAGTTTTATGTTAAAGACTACAAAATACATCCTGAAGGCTGCAGCCTGTTTAATACTCTATCCCTTTCCTTACCTCTATACCTTTTTGATAAGGATGTTTTATTTGCTGCATCTCAGTAACATAATCTGCAGATTCTTTTAATCTTTCAGACGTATTTCTTACTGTTAATACTAATTCTGTAATATCGGGTTTGTTTTTTATAAAATCTATAACAATATCTTCTTTTAAATACCCTTCTGATACTGCATTTATTATCTCATCCAGAATAAACACATCATATTTTCCAGCCAAAATATCATCTTTTACAATGTCAAAATCTTTCTTTATCTGTTTTTTTAAATTCTTCTCATCTTTCTTCTTATATTCTTTCTTTAATACCGGCCTAAAACAGGGATGAGTTTCTCTGAACCTTACTGTTTCTATTTTCGGAATCTGTTTCACCGACTTTGCCTCTCCGCTGCAAACTTTAGAATTTTTTAAAAATTGGAATATACCTACCTTCTCCCCATGGCCAGAAGCTCTTAAAGCAAGACCAAAAGCAGATGTTGTCTTACCTTTTCCCTCCCCTGTATATATATGTATTAAACCCTTATTTCTCATCCAACCTTACCTACCTTACCCCTGTTCGGGACAGGGGGGCAGGGACTTAAGTTCCCTGTCGGCAGATAGGACTCGCTAAGTTATGTCTTCATAAAAAAAACCCTTGACATCTTTAATGTCAAGGGTTGCACCCTGATTTACTTCACCCTTCCTCGAGGCATAATTAGCTCATAGTTCTTAATCCATAGCTCATAGCAAAACATTTTTAATATCAGCTAGCAACTATGAACCATCAGCTAACAGCTAACATACAGGCAGGTCTTCTGACTTAAGATTCGTCCTACTCTCTACCACCTTCCCATACACCCAAAGCATACAGTGGTATTTTGGTAGATTTCGTCCTCCATTACAGCGGCGGGACCGTGTTCGATTTACACGAACTTCCCATTAACCTGTACATATATGCATAAAATTATAACGTTATCCGTTATATAAGTCAAGCCTTTGTTTATACATCAGTTCACAAAATCAAATTTAATATACTACCTACTATTAAAGTAGAAAAAACCATAACCAAAGCAGATTTTATCATATCTATTAATCCTAATTCTCGAAGTAAAGTCGCAAAAGTAGCTACACAAGGGAAATACATTGCTAATACTACACATGCAATAACAACTTGTTTTAATGTTAAATCAAGAGGGGCTAACATTCCAACTGCCACATCTTTACGAAGAAAACCTACTACTAAAGCTCCTACTGCTTCCCGTGGAAGGCCAAGAATACCTGTCACTATAGGAGCAGTAAATTTTCCTATCCATTGGATTATTCCAAGAGTATATAATATATTAACTAAAAACACTCCCAAAAGTACAAAAGGAATTGCTTCTTTTAGAAACCATTTTACCCTTATCCATACTTTCTTCAATAAACCTTTAAAATAAGGCAATCTATAAGGTGGAATTTCTGTAAATATCTCAGGTGACTCTCCAGAAATAAATCTTTTCATCAAAAACCCAACAAAAACCCAAACAAAAAATAATGTTGCAAAAATCATACCAAACGCTTTTGCTCCATATTTACCAGCTAAACCGGCAATCATAGCAATTTGTGCCATACACGGAATAGCAATAGCCATCAAAGTCGCTGCAATAAACCTTTCCCGTCTAGTTTCCATTATTCTAGTAGATAAAGCAGCTGGAACATTACATCCAAAACCGAGCATCATAGGTATTATGGCAAGCCCATGTAAACCAAATTTATGCATAAATGTATCAACTAAAACAGCCAATCTAGGAAGATAACCTGAATCTTCTAAAAAAGATAAAACTATATAAAAAGCAAATACATATGGTAAAACTGCACCAAAAGGCACAAAAAAACCAGTAGTTAAAAGACCAAAGGATTCTCCAAAATCTATTCCACCATCTTTTAACTTACCAATAAGAATATCATGTAAAATGCCTCCAGAACCTAAAAAGCCCGAAAGTTTTAAAATTAAAGGAGCCCAAAACTTTTCAAAAATAGGCTCAAATACATAAACTATCAAACCTTCGCCTATAAATCTGATAAGTTTAAATGATAAAAATAGTATTACTAAAGCTATGGGAATACCAGAAAAAGTTTTTACCGAAGCATCTCCAAGCTTTTCCCAAAATGTATGGTGTCTATAAGTAACTTTCTGAACATTTTCTATAATACTTCCAATTTCAGACCATCTATCTTCTTCTAAATAATCATAATGAGAAACTTTAGGTTGACTAATTTTTTCCACCAATTCTTTAATCCCTTCTCCTGTTATCCCACAGGTGGAAATACAAGGAATTCCCAAAATCTTTTCTAATTTACCTAAATTAATGTCTATTCCAGCATGTTTAGTCTCATCCCAAAAATTCAAAACTAAAACCATAGGAATTCTTTTCTTCAATAATTGAAGAGTTAAATTAAGATTTCTTTCCAAATTAGTAGCATCTATGATGTTAACTATTAAATCCACTTTCCCTTGAAGCATTTTAGCAGCAATTTTTTCTGCCTTAGAAGTAGGATTTAAAGTATAAATCCCAGGAGCATCAATAACTCCAAATTTTTCTTTTTTAATTCTCATGTATCCTTTAGTAAACTCTACCGTAGTCCCAGGATAATTGGAAACAATTACATCCGTCCCTGTAAGACGATTAAAAATCACACTTTTACCAACATTAGGATTACCCACCAAGTATATATTTTTCATGTTTCAACCATAATGCGTTTTGCCATACCATAACCTAAAGCAATTTGTGTATTATCTATCCTGATAATCTGGGGACCTTGTCCAAAATGAGAACTGACTTTGTTAATTCTTTTACCAACTCTTATTCCTAAATTTTGAACCCTTGAAGTTAAACCATAACCACCACCAATTCTTGCCACTATACCAGATTCTCCAGTCTTTAACCGTGTAATATCTACTACCAATTTTGCCCCCTCTCACTTTTTTGAATATACTTTTTTAGAATTTATATCAAGTTTTAATTTTTCTGCACATTCCTTACAATAACCTTTAATTCCTAAACGATGTTCTACAGGAAAAAAACCCTTATCCCTACATGTATCCATTTGTAATTTTTCAATTTCTTCATTTCTAAATTCAATAATTTTCCCACATCTTAAACAAACCATATGGTCATGAGGAAGATGGCCATAGATACGCTCATACTTAACCCTAGATTGACAATGAAGTGTTTCCTTAATCAAATTACTTTCAATAAGCAAAGGTAAAGTTCTATAAACAGTAGCCCTTGAAATTTTCTTGTTCATTTTTTTTAATTTTTGCTGTAATTGTTCAATATCAAAATGAGAATTTAAAGAAAATACTGCTTCTAAGATATCTTTACGTTCAGGTGTAAATTTTAAATTTCTGTTCTTTAAATATTGTTTGAACTTATCTTTGCCTTTCATCTTTATTTTCCTATTATCATTTTAAAAGCTACAATAAATAAAAAGAACCCGAATATTTTCTTTAAAATATCATCAGGAACAGGAGTAACTAAATATGCCCCTAACAAACCTCCAACAAAAAAACCTATACAAATAAATGCTGCTATCTTAATATCTACATTACCTTCTATATAATATTTAGCAGCTGCAAGTAAACCAATAGGCGGAACCATTAAAGCTAAAGTAGTTCCCTGTGCAGTATGTTGACTCATCCCATATATATAAACTAAAACCGGAATTATAATACTACCACCCCCTATTCCTAAAAGCCCACTGAATATACCCGCAGTTAAACCGACAGCTATATAACTAAATATTTCCATAACTCCCTCCATATTATAAAATGTATATTAATTGAGACGTAATCTCAATTATATGCAAATTTTTAGATAAGTCAAGGATTTTTTTTAGATTGGATTTTATAAGATTTTATGGTAGGTCATTAATTAGATACTTTGTAACCACAAGTATTTCTAATCTTAATAATTTTGCTTCCGAAATAGATAAATATATAATCTAAATTCTATTCTTCTATAACTTCCACTCTAACGTCAATTAGCCCTCTGTCTGAATCAGCAATTTCACGAAAAGCCCTTCTGGTTAAATCTATTATTCTATCAGGAAGTTCAATTCTATTAGGCCCCCTATCATTAACACGAACCTCTATGCTTTCACCATTTGCTAAATTTGTAATTCTCAATTTAGTCCCAAAAGGATAATACCATGAAGCACAAGTTAATGCCTCCGGGTTAAAAATCTCGCCATTAGCAGTAGTTTTATTCAAGCTTTCCTTCTCGAAATCTCCGCCATACCAACTTGCTTTCCCTTCTCCAAAAGGTCCAGGTAAAGGTGGATAATCTAAAGGAGCAAAATTATATGGTAACTGCTGTAAAACTGGGACTATAACTTCTGCCTCCGATTGTCTATCAACAACCCGATTTTTTTCATAATAAGTTCCATCCCAATTATTTACACCAAAAAAATCAATCGAACCGTCTTCTCTTTTAATCTTTACGTAATAATAATCTTTTGAAGCTGGATCGTCAGTCATAACAGGATGATACTTCAATTTATAATCCATGGGCAATTCATTATAAGACTTATATTCATCTAAAACTCTTACTTTTTCCCCTTCATAATCTACATAAACATCGGATTCTGAACAAGCTGCTAAAGTCAATAACTGCAATGCCTTTATTTCATAATCATCAGATGGATTAATTTTATGTTCAGTATAAATTTCATCAGAAGAACTGGCAGCGGTTAATGTTGGGCTATCGCCATCATATCCAGTGTAAGAACCTTCAGAAGAACTGGTAGCTGGCATCATATGATTTCCACTTTCAAAACCGCCAAAAATACCTAAGGCTTTAGAATCATTAAATAAAAAAAACAAACTAATAAGAACTATAAAAATAAAACTGACTTTTTTCATCTGTTTTCCTTTCCTTTAATTAATATTTTTACTTTCCCAACTCTTTTATAAAGTATAACATACGACGGTCAGTTTGTCAAATTTTAACATAAGATTTTATTATTAAATATCTTAGTGAACCTAGGGAAAATGCGGAAGGTGCATATAATATCACTATTCTATCTACTATATAATCCTATTAACTCCGATTTATCTATGATATTGCCTTGTATAGCTTGTTCCACTTCTTTTTTTGTAGCACCCGGAGAAAACTGCAATTTTGTATCCAATGCATATAATTTAAAATAGTAACGGTGGGGTTTCCCTGGTGGGGGACAAGGGCCTCCATATCCTATACGATTAAAATCAGTTATACCCTGCAAAGTTCCATCATCTAAAGATTCAATAGCTGGAATACCTTCTTTAAGTTCAGTCACTTCAGAAGGTATATTATAAATTACCCAATGGACCCAAGTCCCCATAGGAGCATCAGGGTCATCTGCTATTAAAACGAAACTCTTTACATTTTCTACAACTCCTTTCCATTCCAGAGGCGGGGATATATCTTCTCCTTCACAAGTATATTTTTGAGGAATACTCTGATTATTATTAAATGCAGGACTAATTAATTCTAAATTCATAATATCACCTCCTTCGGCTTTTAAATCTTTAGAAACAAAAAATAACATACCAAAAATTAAAAATACTACACAAATCATACGACGAAAAAATAAGGCTATATTCATGTTATTCTCCATTAATATTTTCTTTAAAAATTTATTTTAATCTTTTCTTCAATATTTTTCCGGTAGATGATTTTGGCAAAGACTCTACGAATTCAATTTTCTTAGGAATTTTATAAGATGCCATTTTTTCTTTTAAAAAAGCAAAAAGTTTTTTTTCTGAAATAGTTCGTCCTTTTTTTAATACAACATATGCCTTAGGTATTTCTCCTCTAAAATCATCTTTTACCCCTACTACAGCAACTTCTTCTATATTTTTATTATAATAAAAAACTTCTTCTATCTCACGAGGATAAACATTTTGGCCTCTTACAATAATCATATCAGTTTTTCTATCTATAATATAAATATATCCTTCTTCATCTATTTTAGCAATGTCCTTAGTATATAACCATCCATTTTGTAATACTTCTTTTGTCTCCTCAGGTAAATTATAATATCCTTTCATAACATTCTTACCTTTTACTAATAATTCTCCAGGGGTATTAAACGGCAAACTATAGCCTTTCTCATCTACAACTTTTACTTCAATCCCAGGGAGAGGCAACCCTACAGAACCACATTTTGTATTATTTATAGGATTAATTGATACTACTGGAGAAGCTTCTGTAAGGCCATATCCTTCTAAAAGAGGCATATTAAACTTAGACTTAAATTTTTCAATTACAGCTTGAGATAAACTTGCTGCACCTGAAATGCAAATTCTGAGAGGATTAAGAAATTTTAGAGCTTTCCACTTTAATATTCTAGGAACTAAAGCTTTTGAAAGAACCTTATATACAGCAGGAATAGCAACAAAAATAGTTATCCTATTTTTAATCACGCTTTTAATTACTTTACTGAAAGGGCTAACTGACTTTAAAATAAAAATAGTAGAACTTAGATATAAAGGTATTAATACACAAACAGTCCATGTAAAAGAATGAAACATCGGCAAAAAACATAAAAATTTATCTCTTTTGTTTATCTTTATTGCTTTAACACAAGACTTTGCATTTGTTACTAAATTCTTATGTGTAAGCATAACTCCTTTTGGACGGCCAGTAGTCCCAGAAGTATAAAGGATAGATGCAATTTCATTTTCGTGAACACAAGAATAATCTTTACTTTTTAAATTATTGTCTGAAAAGAATGGAAATTCTATAGTATTTTCTACTTTTTTGTCTACTACAAATATATATTTTAATTTATCTACTCTCAATCTTATTCTTTTCAAAATAGAAACAAATTCAGAAGATGTAATAATACAACAACAACCTGAATCTTCTAATATATACTTCAGTTCTTCTTCTTTAAACATATAATTTAAAGGAACAACTATAGAAGCACATTTCAAAATAGCAAAGTAACTTATTATAAACTCAGGTGAATTTTTAAGAAGCAAAGCTACTTTAGAACCCTTTTTAACCTTGGAATCCATAAGACCTGAAGCAATCTTATCAACATACTCACTTAACTGACCATAGTTAATTATTCTTTTATCAAAAACTATAGCTTTCTTTTTGTAAAATTTATTAGCATTGTTTTGAATTATATCAGTTAAAAGCATATCTAAAATCCATTATCTATTTCCATACTCCTGATATTTCATGTCCACAAAATTTACATTTCCCATCAATTATATTATTAGTTAATACTTGAAACCCTACACGATGTATCAATTTCCTCCCACATTTAGGACAAAATGTAGAATTGCAATCATGCCCCGGGACATTCCCCAGATAAACATATTTTAAACCAACTTCTTTAGCTATACTAACAGCTTTCTCCAAAGTATCGACAGAAGTATAAGGTAAATTAGTTAATTTATACATAGGAGAAAATCTAGAAAAATGCAAAGGAACATTTGTTCCTAAATTTTCTTTTATCCATTCACACATTCTTTTTATATCATCAGGGTCATCATTCAAAGTAGGGATAATAAGATTAGTTACTTCAAGCCACACGCTTTCTTCTTTCATTATTTTTAAAGTTCTAAGTACTGGATTTAAATTTCCGAAAACAACGTTTTCATAAAATTCTTCAGTAAATCCTTTTAAATCCACATTCGCTGCATCGATATATTTAGTTAATTTTCTTAAAGGTTTTTCATTAATATAACCATTAGTTATCATTAAAGTTTTAATACCTTCCTTCTTAGCCAATTTAGCTATATCCAGCATATATTCATAAAAAGTTATAGGCTCATTATAAGTAAAAGCAATAGTTTCAGAACCTAAAGAAACAGCTTTATTAACTACTTCTTCAGGTGATAAGTATACATAACTAACATCATTTGGATCCCTCTGAGAAATCTGCCAGTTTTGGCAAAATTTACAACGAAAATTACAACCAGCGGTAGCAATAGAAAAAGCATTACTCGAAGGTAAAAAATGAAACAAGGGTTTCTTTTCTATGGGGTCTACATGTGCTGACACTACTTTACCATAAACCCTAGAATAAAGTTTCCCATTTATATTCTTCCTAGCCCTGCAAAAACCAGTTTGGCCTTTCGAAATTACACATTTTCTCGGACATAACATACATTGCACAGTGCCTTCATCTTCATCTATAACCCGATAAAATAAAGCTTCTTTTAAAGAAACATTATCTTTTTGACTTTCCGCGCCTATAAAATTATTATTGAAAAAAAATAAAACACCAATTATAAACAAGATTAATTTAAATAATCTTTTATTCAAAATTTTCTACTCCTTCACCTGTCATTTCAACAAATCTAACTGGAATAATTATAGTTTCTTCGATATTATCATTACTTTTCTTTATAAGTTTTAAATTCTGAAACTGTTTTCCTACAGGAATAACTAATCTTCCTGTGCTTTTTAACTGTTTTATAAGAGGCAGAGGAACCTTTACCGGTGCACAAGTAACAATAATAACATCAAAAGGAGCAAATTCAGGTAAACCTTTATAGCCATCTCCGCATTCAATTTTTACATTACCATATCCTAATCTTTTAAGTTTTTTCCGTGCTTTTTCCGCTAACGGTTCTAATATTTCGATACTGTAAACATAATTTGCAAGTTCAGCAAGTATGGCAGCTTGATATCCAGAACCAGTCCCTATTTCTAAGACTTTATCATTTTTATCTATATCAGCTAATTGTGTCATTAAAGCCACTATATACGGCTGAGAAATTGTTTGCCCATAACCAATAGGTAAAGGAGTATCATTATAAGATAAATGTCTTAGATAAGAAGGAACAAATTCATGCCTTTCTACTTCTGACATTACTTTCAAAACATGTTTATCAGTAATATCTCTTGCCTTTAACTGGTTTTCTACCATTTTTGTTCTAAGATAAACATATTCATCTTCTTTTTTGCAACCTGAAAATAAAATTACAAAAACTAAAAGAATAATAACTTTAAATTTCATAGACTCTTAATTTTATATTTTTACTTTTCTTTTATAACCTGCGTAGCATAAATATAAAACTCTATATCTTCATCTTTCCAAGCATCAACAGGCAATCCTGCTTTATAACAAAGATTTTTTAATGTTTCTTCTTTATTCCATCCTTGTTCAATTGGTACTTTTGGTAAATATGTTGCTCCTTTAAAACCTTTTTTCAAAATAATACCATGTTCTCCTACTTTATATTGGTTTATATCTTTAATTTTAACTAACTTTGAAAGATATACAGAAACTTCCAAGGTAATATCATCTAATTCATCTTCTCTTAAAGGCACAAAACGGCTATCCTTAAATGCACTCAAAACAGCTATTTCTGGAACTAATTCATATAATGGTTTATCAGATTCATGTCTGCCAATACACCCTTTTAACATACCATTTTTATAAATAGTAACAAAAACACCTCTTTTCTCGCTTAAATGAGGATATTCTTGATAATCAAACTCTGGTATTTCACTTTCAATTAAATAACCTTTTATACTTTTTCTTGCTATATCCAAAACAATTTTTTCTTCTTCATCATTTAAATACTCAAAAATCTGAATACTGTCATTTTTTTCTTCTTTCTCATAATAATTTTCACTTTCCATATCCAACCCCTTTTTAAATAATACTATAGAAGAATATCCTACTACATTAGATTTATTTCCTATAGAAACATCCCCCGAATTAGAATAATTTAGTAATTTTATATCCACTCTCTCCATATTCTCTGCCAAAGATAATAATACCCCTACAGCTCCTGCGCCACAAAGCTCATATTTTCCTTTTTTAACGCCATTTAAAAAAGATTCCATATTTAAATTCTTAATACCTTTAATAGTCCTTTGATCTATTTTTAAAGCCCGTTCATAAGAATAATAATGGGATAAATCAGAAGAAGCTATAAATATAACTTTCTTATTCTTAGTTAATTTATGCAAAACTCTACCTAAGTTCTTACAAATATCTACATTATAATTACCCATTACTAAAGGTAGAATTTTAAACTCATCAAGTGTTTTTTGAAGAAAAGGTAATTGAACTTCAAGCGAATGTTCCTGTTCATGAACTTGGGGTAAAAACTTTACTGTTTTATATTCGCCCATTAACATTTCAGCTAATTTTTTGTCTACAAAGACATCTCCCAAAACATTAGTATATTTATCGTAATACCCAACAGATACCCCGTTAAATCTAACTCTGTGACTCGGCCCAATTAATATAACCGTATCAAAATCCATACCTTGAATTTGTTTATAAACATAAGCAGCTACTTGTCCCGAATATACATATCCAGCATGAGGAACAATAAATCCTAACAATTCTCTACTTGCGTTTTCTTTCTCTACATTATTCAAAAATCGTTCTAACATATTATTTAGCATAATCTTTTGAGAAGGATAAAAATGACCTTCAAAAACAGCTTTTCTAATATTCTCAGCAAAAATTATCCTGTCTGTTAAAAGGATACTAAAAATAGTTAAAATTATAATTTTAGCTTTCATAATACTACTTAAAATATAACATTAACAAAACCTATCTCACCTTTGTCTTGTTTTTGCAAGTAGCCTTAAAATTTCTAAATATAACCATATAAGGGTCACTATAAGGCTAAAAGCTCCATACCATTCCATATATTTAGGAGCATTATTTTTCTCCCCGTTTTCAATAAAATCAAAATCCATAACTAAATTTAAAGCCGCAATAATTACAACAAATAAGCTAAATCCAATACCAATAGGCCCACCCTCGTGAATAAAAGAGATATTTATACCAAAAAAACCCAAAATCATACTAACCAAATATACTAAAAAAATACCCCCTGTAGCTGCAGCAACCCCAAGTTTAAAATTCTCTGTAACTCTAATCAACCTTGACTTGTATACTAATAAGAGACAAAAAAGCGTACCAAATGTTAAAGAAACCGCCTGCATAACAATACCAGGATATTGCCTTTCAAATATTACAGAAATAACACCCAAAACAATACCTTCCACAAAAGCATATAATGGAGAAGTAATCGAAGCCCATTCTTTTTTAAAAACCGTTACTAACGCTAATATTAAACCTCCTATTATTGACGGCCAAACAAAAGGCAAAAACTTATTAGGTTCCTGCCATACCCAACTCGCAGTAAAAACTGTTATAAGTAAAAGTAAAAATGTTTTATTAACTGTCCCCTGAATAGTCATTGCTTTCTCTGCAGAACTTGAAATTGATTTACTGAAAATCTCACCTCTTAAAACAGGATTACCTGAACGTATCATCTTTCCCCTCCTAAATGAGACCATGATTTACACGACTATAAGGAGTGTAAATCATATGGTGTGCAACCGAGACATGGTTTACATTTTAAACCGGAGACATAGGTTACACTTTTAAATATTTAATAACTTTGTTCTTTCTCAAGTCAATAATTCCAATTTGATAAAAGCTATAGTAAATGATTAATTTACCGTCAGCTGTTTCTTTAAGTCCAACATCTTGTCCAAATAAAAGCTCAGATATATAATATCTATGGCCATATAGTTTTATATCACCACCTGAACAGATACGTCTAACAATGAAACTATAATCATATGCTGGTGGAATAGGTTTTTCTACATATGCTCGATTTGACTTTTGATAATAATCTGATGGTGATTTTTGATTCAATGATTCATGTGGTCTATGATTATTATAATCAAAACGAAACCAGTCAAATCGTTTTTGCTGTTCTTTCATATATATAGGCTTTGAATCAATAGCTTCTGTTTTTAATGTACGGTGCATACGTTCATGACGTCCATTTTGTTGAGGACAACCTTTGTCAATACGTTCGGGGATAATACCAAGTTGAATCCACCAAATAGATAATCTGCTTAATCCTCCGATACTTCTACTGGCAAAGGGTGTTCCGTTATCAACCCGGATAGCATCGGGTAATCCGTATTCTCTGAAGGCTGATTCAAAAACCTTTTTTGTCGGTTTATATCGTGGTCCTGGTAATCCTTTACACCGAAGTAAATAGCGACTATAATTATCACTGATTGTCAGAGGATAACATTTGCGTTTGTTTTTCACAAAGAATTCTCCTTTGTAATCAGCACTCCATACAGCATTAGGTTTTTGACATGCTAGAAATGGTTCAGTGTATGGAGGTACTTTTAATCGTCTTTTTCGCTTTTTAACAAGGCCATGTTTTTTTAACTGTTCGCCAATTGTACTTGGTGCAGGCCAATTAATATTAGGATATCGTTTTTTAAGTTGATGATAAATCTTTTTCGGTCCACGTTTGCGATTTTTGAGTTTTTCTTTGATAATTAAATTTACAATATTTCTTGGAGTTTCATTTGGATTATTGTTTGGTTTTCGGCTTTGCTCTTTTAATCCATCAAGTCCATGGTTGTTATAACGATTAATCCATTTATATACAGTTTTACGACTTACACCGTACTTTTGAGAAAGATCAGTAATACTAAAATAATTTGATAAATAATCTGAAACTAATTGTACTTTCTGGTCCATAGGTTTTATTTCTTTCCACGGCATGGTAAACACCTCCTTGCCGTAGATTATACTATGTAACCTATGTCTCTGGTCTGTTTTGTTACCTATGTTACCAGTTTGTACCATGGTCGAATTCCTGCCTGTCGGCAGACAGGAAATCCGCCAATGTTTGTGGCGGATACTGCCTATCGGCAAACAGGTTTACCCGCCGAAGCTTTAGCGTAGGCAGAAAACACTGAATATAAAACAAATTAACTATATAATTTCTTCATCCGAAAAACTAAAATACCTATTATTCCCTATAATTACATGGTCAAGAACTTTAATTTGTAAATTTTTACCAGCTTGAACTAATTTTTGGGTAAATTCCTTATCTTCTTTACTCGGTTGAACATTTCCCGACGGATGATTATGAACACATATTAAAGAAGAAGCAAAATTTTGCATAGCCTTATGAAAAATTTCTCTAATAATAGGACTAGCATAATTAACAGTACCTTCGGTTACTTCCAATATATCTATAACTTTATTATTCGAATCAAGTAATAAAATTTTAAAAATTTCCTTTTTTAAATCTCTCATTCTAAACATAAAAACATCGGCTATATTTTTAGAACATTTTATCTTAATTTCTCTTTCTGTAATTTTTTCCTCTCTAAATCTTCTACCAATTTCTATAGCAGCTTTAATCTGTGCAATTTTAGCTTTACCCAAGCCTTTAATTTGTTTCCATTGATTTATATCAGTATGAGACATATTGCGAAAAGTTTTAAATTTAGAAATAATTTCACGAGCTAATTCTACAGCACTCTTACCTTTATATCCTGACCTTAAAAGGATAGCTAACAATTCTGTATTAGACAAATTATGTTCTCCGTGTTTAAAAAGCTTTTCACGAGGCCTGTCATTTTCAGGCCAATATTTAATACCGGATTTAGGTAAAGGATATTTTTTTGAATCAGGCTCTTTCATATAATCATTATATCAAATTATTAAAAAAATCAAACCATATTCCTATTGTTACAAATCCAAACTAAAAATAATATAGCAAAACTACTCAATTTAATAAAAACAATAGTTAAACTCGTTGCTATTAACCCCAATACCGGCAAAAGGACTACTCCTCCTATAATCCCACCAATCCAACCTCCAAATAAATCGCAACCATATAATAACCCTGCTGTCCCTGAAACAATTCCCTTTTCCCTTTCTTTTTTAGTTAATTTTAAATGCAACCTATTAGCTAATGGAAATTCCATGCCAATAATTATCCCTGAAACAAAACATAAAATAACAAAAACAATTTTAAAAAAAATAAGATTACCATAAAAATTATAACTCAAAAATATAAACGTTAAAGGTAATATAACAGTAAAAATTATCAAGGATACTTCCATTTTTAACAACAATTTAACAGTTTTTCTTTTTTCTTTTATTTTAGAATTTACCCAATATGCCCCCATAGCTGTACCTGTCATAAACATGGCAATCAAAATACCCATCCAATAATAGACATATCCATAAAGTGCTTGGAATATAAATATTAGCATTATATCAAATATCATGCCGGCAAATCCGGTTGTAATAATAGCGTAAGGAATGCTTGCTTTCGATAATGCATAAAATCTAAAAGGAAATTTTGTTATTTCACGTTTTGATAATAAAATTCTGTTTTTAAAATAAAAAATAATTAAAATCAACATAAAAAAACACAATAAAATATAAATCAACAACACATTATGAATCTGCACCCATTCAAAAAAATAATTCATATAGGGAGAAAAAATATCATTCCAATAAGCTAAACTATAAAATACACCAATGGGTTTAAAATCCCTGTTCACCATTGTTTTTACCTTTGCTATTTCAGAATAAAACCACTCTTTATAAGACAAACTCAACTTATAATTTAAATATCCTGGAACTAAAAGATTAGTATCTATATTTCTATCTTTTATTCTATAACTTAAAATTTGAGTGTTAATATTTTCCACTTGCTTATTAAAAGAAGCTAAAAAAATATTTGAATCTCCGGGTATAACCTTTACAAAAGGATAAACCTGTTTTAACGTATTCAAAATACAAGCATTAACCCTTTTTAAGGCTTCATTAAGATAACTCAAAGACCCCGGCAAAGACAAAACCAATATTCCTTTGTCTCTCAGTTTTTCCTTTACTAACTTAAAAAAATCCAAAGTAAATAATCTGTTAATCTGTAAATCTACAGGCAAAGAAAAACCTATAAAAACAATATCATATTTCTCTTTTGTTTCATTTGTAAATAATCGCCCATCCTTATATATAACATTCACCTTATTATTATTTAATTCACGTTTTATTAAAGGTGTTGAAAACATTTCTACTGTTTTTATCAAATCAGGGTCTAACTCTACATAATCAATTTTTTTAACAGGATGTTTTAAAATAGATTCTATAACTCCTCCCACTCCCTCACCTATTATCAAAACTTTCTCAGGATTATGATGTGACAACATAGGTAAATGAACAAAGTCTTCAATCGAAGCTATATCAGGAATGGGAATAGTAATAGAAGGAATACCGTTTAAGAAAAAACTATATTGATTATTTGACTTTGTAACAGTTATATTCTCATATTTTGAATTATGGTAATAAACAACATTTTGATTATGCCATTGTTTATTTATAGAATATTCATGTAAATTCTTAATTTTATATCCAAATACAACATATATTAATAAAACTAAAACTATTATTAAAGATCCGTATATAAACTTAGTATATTTAGTTAAAATTGGATTTTTAAGATGATATAAAATTAAATAATATAAACATAAAACAACATTAATTATAGATATACCAATACCTATTTGAAAAGAATTAAATTTAGGTAATAATAAATAAGTAAAAAATACCCCTCCAAGTAATGTTCCTATAGTTTCAAGTATATATACTGTTCCTATTGATTGTTCTTTATTATTATCAGGCCCTGGCACTGATATTTTTTCTTTCCCAATTAGAAAATAATATAACTGACATGTAAAAGTAAACAAAGCACCATGAATAAAACTAACAGGTAAAAGAACTAAAAAAGAAGACAAAAATAAAGGAATTAAACCTATCCCCTGCCCTGAAATGATAGGAATTGCTGTTCTTAAAATTCTGGCAAAATAAATTGATAACGGAAGGAATATAGCAAATAAAACCTGTAAAAAAACGAAATGTTCTATGTGAGGATTACTTTTTTCAACCTTTTTGCTGAAGATATATGCACCTGCTGATTCTACAATAAGCCAATTAGCTAAAATTACTCCTATAGAAAATTCATTACCAAAAAAACTGACTAAAAGCTCTCTTAAAATAACTATTTGAGCTACTATACCACTAAAACCAGTAACCAGTATAATTAAAACAAAGTTTTTCCTGACATCTTTGATATATTTTAACATTTTAAAAACTATTATATCAAAAGTGCATTATTAAAAAAAG
>JAGYNU010000013.1 GCA_018399975.1 Candidatus Omnitrophota bacterium | reverse complement strand
CTCTGGGAATATTACCTGTTACAGCCTTAACTTCAACTATAACCTTATCTTCTATAATTAAATCTAATCAAGATATCCTTTTTCTTTCTCTTTATAGGATGTCTTTTCGGATAATATAATCTATTATAGCCTCAGATGCCTTCTTTGCCATACCCATAGCTTCTATTACAGTTCCTTCTCCTCCCACAATATCTCCTCCTGCAAAAACCCCGTCAATAGAAGTTTGCATGGTTTCTTTATTTACTATAATATCACCATATTTATCTATCTTTAAATCAGGAGTAACGCTTGTTAAAATTCGATTTGCATTTAATCCTATAGCGTTTATTGCTAAATCACTATCAACATTAAATTCACTATCTTTAATAGTAACAGGCCGTCTTCTTCCAGATGAATCAGGTTCTCCTAATTCACACTTTAAACAACGTACTTTCTTTACATAATCATTTTCATCAGGTAAAAATTCTATAGGCTGAACTAAAAATTGAAACTGAACACCTTCTTCCTTTGCATGATGAATTTCAAGTCTACGAGCTGGCATTTCAACTTCAGTCCTCCTGTATAAAATAGTAGTATTAGGTCTAAATTTACTTAACTTCTGCATTCTTAAAGAAACCCTTGCTGCATCTATTGCTGTATTCCCACCGCCTATAACTACAACACTCTTGCCAACATTTATAGGAGTGTGAAAATCTGGAAATTTATAAGCAGACATAAGATTTATTCTTGTCAAAAATTCATTAGCAGAATAAATATTACATAAATTCTCACCTGGTATACCCAAAAAAGAAGGGGTTCCTGCTCCTAGTCCTAAAAAAATACTCACAAAACCCTCTTCAAAAAACTCCTCTAAGCTTTTTATTCTTCCAACAAGAAAATTAGGAACAAACTCGACACCTAATTTTTTCAAAGAGTTGATCTCAAAATCAAGTATATCTCTGGGCAATCTAAAAGAAGGTATCCCATAACTTAAAACCCCGCCTAATTTATGCAGACTCTCAAAAACTACCACTTTTACTCCACTCCTAGCCAATTCTCCTGCACAACAAATCCCTGCTGGGCCAGAACCAACAACTGCAACTTTATATTTAGATAACATATTATGAATATTGGATGTTAGTTTTTTGTTTTTCTCTTTGTTTTCTGACATCTGTTTTCCGACATCTGTCTTCTGCTTTCTGATTTCTGACATTCCATAATCACCTATAAACCTTTCCAAAAAATGTATATTTATTGCTTTTTCAGACGCAAATGGTGCATCCTTTTTAGTAAAAATACAATTTTTTCTACATTGATATTCTGCAGGGCATACTCTTCCACAAATTGAAGGAAAATTATTTTTTTCCCTTATTGTTAAATAAGCTCCTTTATAATTTTTTTGAGTAATTTGGTAAATAAATTTTTTTATATCTATACCTACAGGGCACCCTGATACACAGGTAGGATCTGGACATTGAATACAGCGAGATGCTTCTTTTAAAGCTTCCTCTTCGGTATATCCGAGAACAACTTCATTAAAACTATTAATTCTTATGGAAGCTTCTAATTCTCTTGTTTTTATTGGATCTTTAATACTCATAATTTGTATAACCTACAGATATGTTTTTCTTTATCATTATAAACATTAACTCTTTTTCCTAATTCGTTCCAATTAACTAAGTGTGCATCAAATTCTGGGCCATCTACACAAGTAAACTTTGTTTCGTTTCCTACGCTAACACGACAACCTCCACACATTCCTGTTGCATCAACCATTAAAGCATTTAGTGACACAATCGTCTTAATGCTTTCTTCTTTTGTTACACCTGATACTTTACTCATCATAGGAATAGGCCCCACGGCATATACTAAATCAAATTTACTATCCTTTAATAAATTCTTCAGTATATCAGTGGTAAATCCTTTTTGCCCGTAAGAACCATCGTCAGTAGTAATATATACTTTATCTGCAATTTTTTTTAATTCTTCATCTAAAATTAAAAGCTTTTTTGTCCTGGCTCCCAATATTACTACAACATGATTTCCTGCATCTTTTAACGCTTTTGCAACTGGGTAAATTTCTGCTATACCAACACCTCCTCCTACAAGAATTACTTTACCATACTGTTTTATCTCGGTTGCGTTTCCTAAAGGACCAACCAAGGCATACAAATCATCTCCTTTTTTTAACTTACCTAAAAGCTTTGTAGTCAAGCCAACTTCTTGCACTATTAAGGTAATAGACCCTTTTTCTAAATCTTTATCCACAACCGTCAAAGGGATACGTTCGCCTTTTTCAACAACCATTAATACAATGAACTGCCCTGGTTTTGCCTTAGATGCAATAAGAGGTGCAAGAACTTCAATTTTTGTAACTTTCACATTTTGAAACTGTGTTAATACTTCTTTATTTAATATCTTCATTATATATCCCTAACATCTTTTACATTCATAAATAAAAAAAGCGTCTTTTCTATTTATATAATTATATTTTTTTTATAAAGAAAAGACGCCCTTGTCTAAAATTTTTATATCAGACATTATTTGTGTTGTCAAGAAAATTTCTGAACTTTTATCTGTTGCAGCTTTAATTTTTCAACTTTGTCTATAATTTTTTGAGCCAATTCTAACTTTGTAATATTCTTATATGCATCAACTCTTTGGTTTTTATCTATAATAAAAGCATCTATTTCTTTTTTCCCAAAAGGAGATCTTGAAGCAGTAATTTCATTTGCCACTATTAAATCCAATTTTTTCTTTTCTAATTTTTCTATAGCTTTATTTTGTAAATCTGATACTTCTAAGGCAAAACCCACTATTATTTGATTATCTTTTATTCTTTTTAATCTTTGCAGAATATCAGGTGTTCTTTCAAACTCGAAGTTCAAGTCACTATCTTCCTTTTTTATTTTACTGGATGTATTTGGATTTTTCAGCTTAAAATCACATACAGCAGCTGCCATAATAATAACATCAGATTCGTAAAATTCCTTTTTTACAGTTTCATACATTTGACCTGCTGTTTGTATCTGAATACTTTCAACATTTTCGGGAACTGCAAGATTTGTGGGGCCACTAATTAAAACTACTTTATGATTTTTCTCTGAAGCTACACGGGCTATAGAATAACCCATAACCCCACTAGAACTATTTGTTATAAACCTAATTATATCAATAGGTTCCTGTGTTGGACCGGCTGTAACAATAATTTTTAATCTATTATCCTCTACCATAATTAAGTATGTTTCTTTATCTCGTTTAAAATAGTTTCTTCGGAAGCTAAATGCCCTATTCCTCTATGTCCAGATACCAAATGTCCTTTTACCGGAGCAATAATGTCAAGATTTCTATCCTTTAATTTTTGAATATTTCCCTGGACTGCCTTATTTAAATACATATTCTCATGCATAGCTGGAGCTATAAGTATAGGACATTTAGCAGATATAACTAAACAAGTTAATATATCGTCACATATTCCTGATGCTATTTTCCCAATAATATTAGCAGTTGCTGGAACAATTGCTATAACTTCAGCTTTTTCTGACACATCAATATGAGGAACTGCATATAAAGATTGACCTTCACCAAATATATTATGTATAACTGGATTACCTGTTAAAGATCTAAAAATAATCGGGGAAATGAATTTCATTGCTGAATCGGTCATTGCTACTGTAACATCAAATTTATCTTTTACAAGTTGATTCACAATATAACAACTTTTGTAACA
The DNA here is from genome assembly GCA_018399975.1 of Candidatus Omnitrophota bacterium. Classification (GTDB taxonomy): domain Bacteria; phylum Omnitrophota; class Gorgyraeia; order M55B152; family M55B152; genus M55B152. The sequence continues at coordinate 17,173 of JAGYNU010000013.1, read as the reverse complement.
TGCAATACTTCCTGTTATTCCTATAACAATCATAATATATTACCTTTATTTATCTTTTTTTTCCTTCTTGTTATTTTCATCTATATAAACTTTACCTTCTTCAATCTCTTTTAAAGCAATATCAAAGATATCTTCATTATCAGTATCAACAAGTTTTTGGGCTCCTTCGCTTAATTCTAATACTCTTTTATAAGCAACAGTAACTAATTTATATAAACTTTGGATTTTTTTTAAAAGATTTTCAATTTTAACGTAAGACATAAAATCCTCCTGTCTTTGCTTTACTTTATCTACCTTTAAACTTCTTCTTGTTTAAATTTAGTAATAATTTTATTAATATCATATCTGTGTGCTTTATATTTTTCAGCCTTAATAATGTTATCTATAATCTCAACTGTTTTCTCAATATTTTCATTAACCAACAAATAATCATATTCAGCAATCATTTCAAATTCATGCTTTGCCATATTTAATCTCTGATTTAATTGTTTTGAAGTTTCTGTTCCTCTTTTCTTTAATCTTTCTTGTAATTCTTTTAAAGATGGCGGCAATATAAAAATTAAAACACTATCTGGATAGTTCTGCTTAATAGCTTTCCCTCCATCTATATTTATATTCAAGACAACATCCTCTTTCCTTTTAAGATATTTATCTAATTCATCATATTCGGTTCCATAGTAATTACCTAAAACTGTAGTCCATTCAACAAACTTTTTCATAGATATTCTATTCTCGAATTCATCTTTACTAATAAAATGATAATCTTTATTATCTTCTTCGTTTTCTCTTGGAAAACGTGATGTAGTTGAAATAGACAAATTAACACCAGAAAACTTTTTTATTATACTATCGCATATAGTTGTTTTTCCTGTCCCGGAAGGAGCAGAAATGACAAATATTATTCCCTTTGTCATATTATACATAAACTATATCTCCTTATAATAAAAAATAATTATAACATTCCTTCTACACGATTCAATAAAGTTTCTGGAAGAGCACTAGACAAAACGATATGATTGCTATCAGTAACTATAACCGATCTAGTTTTCCTTCCATTAGTAGCATCAACTAAGCGAAATTTCTCTCTTGCTATTTTTCTCATCCTTTTTACAGGAGCAGCATCGTATCCGACTATACATATTATATGACTAACTAAAACAAAATTGTTAAAACCAATATTTAATACCTTTATTTTACTCATTTTATTCTACATTATGTGAATGCTCTCTTATTTTTTCAACTGCTTCTTTCATCTTAACAATTTCTTCTTTAATATCAAAATTATCCTTTTTTGCACCTATAGTATTTGTTTCTCTTAATAACTCTTGTCCAACAAAATCAATTTTGCGGCCCACAGGATTTTTAGACACTAAATATTTCTTTAAAAGATTAACATAAGCATTAATCCTTGAAATTTCTTCTTCAATTTCACAATTGCGAATGAAATTAACAGTTTCTTCCTGAATAATATTTTTTTCTATTGTTTGCGAAGATAACTTTTTAGCTTTATCTTTCAACAACTTAGAAAAATCTGTTTTATCTTTATTATGTATTTTTTTAATCTTATTTAAAGAATTATATATATCTCTTGAACATTCTTTTAAAGATTTAACAGCATTTTGCCCCTGTATTTTTTTTATTTTCAACAAACCATTTATTGCGCCAGAAGTTAATCTGTCAATATGAAACCATATTTTATCAAACTCAGGGGAATCATCTTCTATTTTCAAAACTTCCGGCATTAATAAAATTTCTCTCATACTTAAAAAGTTTTCTTCTTTTTTAGATTCTCTTTTGCTAATATCAAATATCTCTTTAGCCAATTCTTTATTATAAAATACCTTTTTTTTATTTTTTCCTTTAACATCCAAAAAGCTAATTTTAAAAGTAACTTTACCTCTTTTTATTTTATCCTGAATTTTTCCCTCTATCTCTTGAGAATGTTTTCTAATGCCGTCGGGTATGTTTAATTCTAATTTAAGAAATTTATGGTTATAACTCCAAATTTCTGCAGAGATAATCCAAGAACCTATTTTTTTCTGCCTTTCTGCATATCCTGTCATGCCTTTTATCATATTTATACCCAAACTCTTTCTTTTATATTTTCCTTCTTAATAATTGCGGTTGGAAATAAATCAACTATTATTTCGTCAGGAGAAAACCATAATTTGATTTCTCTTTCTGCTTCTTCTCTATTAGCAGATGCATGCATAACATTTTCATAAACACCAGAAGTTGTTATTCTTCCATAGGCCCCACGAATAGTAGTAGCTTCTGCTTCTTCTGGATTAGTTTTACCACAAATAGCTCTAACTTTATTAATTGCATCTTCTCCCCAGTACACCATTGCCATAACTTTTTTTCTATCGTGAAGCTCTCCTTGTAAATATTTGATTAAATCTTCAAAAAAAGGTTCATTTTTCATATGGCAATAGTGTTTTTCTGCAAGCTCTCTTGAAACTCTTTTAATCTTACTTGCAACAATTTCCAACCTTGTTTCAGACAACCTAGTTAATATATTTCCCGTTAGAGACTTTTTCAAGCCGTCGGGTTTAATTAAAACCAAAGTCTGTTCTTTCATTTTTACTCCCCATTATACTAACAATCTACAAAACATTTTAGCTTAATTTATCAATAAATTCAATATTCTTTCTAAATCTTTATCAGAGTAAAATTCAATTGTGATTTTACCTTTTTTTCCGCCAGCTTTAATCTGTATCTTAGTCCCCAATATTTTTGATAGTTTTTCTTCGAAATCTCTAATTTCAGGAGATTTTTGCTCTTTTATCTTAGTTTTTGTAATTGCTATACCTCTTTCTTTTCTGGAAACAAAATTTTCAGCCTCTCGCACAGAAAAACTTTTACTTACTATAAGATTACAAAGTTTTATCATATCATTTTCATTTTTTAAGGCCAATATTGCCTTTGCGTGCCCAAATGAAAGAGCATTTGAGGTTATTTTATCTAAAATAACCTCTGGCAACGTCAATATTCTTAAATAATTAGAAATTGTGCTTCTATCCTTACCCACTTTATTAGAAATATCTTGCTGAGAAAAACCAAAGCTATCCTGTAACGTTTTATAAGCTAAGGCTTCTTCAACAGGAGTTAAATTCTCCCTTTGCACATTTTCAATAAGAGAAAGCTGTAAAAGTTCTTCATCGGAAACCTGCTTTACAATTGCAGGAATAGTTTTTAACTGGGCTAATTTTGCCGAACGATACCTTCTTTCTCCTGCAATCAATTCAAATTTATCTTGTTTTTGCCTAACTAAAATAGGTTGTATAACTCCTTTATTCTTAATAGATTCAGCAAGGCATTGAAGTTCTTCATTTGAAAAATTTTTCCTGGGCTGTAATGACGAAATTTTTATATTCTCTAAAGGAATGTTAGTAACCCAATTTTTTTCTTTTCTATCTACTATATTTTCCTTAATTAAAGCTTCTAATCCTTTTCCTAATGCTTTCTTTTGCATAAAGACCACCTCTATGTATAATTTTTTAACTAATTATCAAAGCTATCTTTTCCTTTATCTTCTGTTTGATTTAAAAATGTTCCACGTGGAACATTTTTATTCTCACTATTTCTTCTTCTTATAAATTCTTTTGTAAATTCATAATACTTTTGTGCCCCTACACAATTCCTATCATACAAAGCAATTGGTTTTCCAAAACTAGGAGCTTCTCCAAGCCTAATATTGCGCGGAATAATTGTTGTATATAACTTATTCTTAAAATAATTTCTTGCTTCTCCTATAACTTCTTCAGTTAAATTTGTCCTTTTATCAGCCATTGTTAAAAGAAAGCCCTCTATTTTTAGTTCTGGATTTAGTCTTTCAGTAACAAGCTGAATTGTTTTCAGCAACTGCGATATTCCTTCTAAAGCATAGTACTCACATTGAACAGGAATCAAGACGCTGCTAGAAGCTGTCAAAGCATTAATGGTTAGCATGCCGAGAGAAGGTGGACAATCAATAAAAATAAAATCGAATTCATTCTCAATATCTTTAATTGCTGTGGATAACTTTCTTTCTCTGTCGAACATACTTATAAGTTCCATACTAGAACCTGTCAAATCTAAATTAGCAGGAGACATTTTTAATTTTTCTATCTGAGTAGACTGTATTACTTTTTTTATTGAATAGTCTTCAACTAAAACATTATAAATAGTTGACAATAAAGAACTTTTATCAATACCTATCCCGCTTGTAGCGTTTCCTTGAGGGTCAATATCAATCAACAAAACCTTATAACCTTCCAGTGCCATATATGCGGCTAAATTAAGCGCTGTTGTTGTTTTCCCTACTCCACCTTTTTGATTACAAATAGATATTGTGGAAGACATGTGGATAATTATACCTAAAAATTAAGAATTATTCAATGACGAATGACGAATAAATGCTTAATTTATTTAAAACCAAACATATTCTTGTTATTCGAAACTTGCCATTAGTTATTTTCAAAGGATGTTCCACGTGGAACATTTTAATTTTATTCTAATATTTTATTCTTTTATATTTACTCTTATTTTCGCGGGTTTCGGGCCTTCCATTCCAAAAAGACCCTTATGTCCTTCTGAGAGTATTTCTATTTCTACATCTTTTCTTTTAACTTTTAATATACTTAAGGCTTTTTGTATTGCATCCTGTACGTCTTTTCCTTTTGTTTCTACTACTTTCAGGTTTTGATAACCCATTTTTATCACCTTGTTTTTATAAATATAATTTTATTACTATGCATGTGCTTTTAATATTTTCCAATTAATCAAACTCATTACAACTGTATTAGTTAGCCAATATAAAACTAATCCAGAAGGAAAATGATAAAAAATAAAACCAAAGACAATGGGCATGATAATTGTAAACTGTTTTTGCATATCTGTTTGCATCGATGTCTGGCTTTGAGTTATGCGTTGTTGAATAAACATAGCAATAAGCATAAGAATAGGTAAAATATTGACATAGCTTCCAATAAACGGTAAAGAAAATGGTATTTTGAATGCTGCGTCGGGAGCTGCTAAATCAGAAATCCACAAGAAACTGGCTCCTTTTAACTCAATGCTCTTTGTCAAAGCTAAATACAGCGCAATAAAAATCGGGAATTGCAATAGCATAGGAAAACAACCTCCTAATGGATTCCCCCCTTTTTCTCTATATAAAGCCATTAATTCTTTATTTAGTCTTTGTGAATCATCTTTATGCTCGTCTCTTAACCTATTTATATGGGGTTGTAGGGTTTGCATTGTCTTCATAGATTTAACGCTTTTTAGAGTTAAAGGAAACAAACATACGTCTACAATCAAAGTCAGCAAGATTATGGCAATACCATAATTATGAACAATCGAAAAAATAAAACTTAAAATAGACAATAAAAATTTACTTATGGGAGTAAAAATACCAAAATTGACAATTTTCCCGCACCCAGGGTTAAATTTTTCAAGAATATCAGAATCATTTGGCCCGAAGAAAAGCTTATATTCATAATTTTTTTCCTCTTTTCCTTTAACAACTGAAGGAAGAATTGTCCCTCCTGTTGCAACAAAATCATCAGGTCCTGCATAAAATAAAGAGGACATCATTTTCTTTTGTGGAACAAAAATCATTGAAAAATAACTACTTTTCTCAGCTATCCACTGAAAACTACCTGGCTCTTTTGTAATATCCTTTTTTACTTTTGGCAAAGAAATTTTATTTAACTTATCATTTCCCTGTGAAATTAAAATGTTAGAATAACGTTTGTCTAATTTACTAGGTCTATATATATTAGAAGTCCCAAAAACTGAATACTGCAATTCTTCAGCATCTGATGTATTATTTCTAACATTGATAACTAATCTTACTTCATACGGAGAAATAATTTGAAACTTTTTTCTTACCTCAATTCCATTATCTAAAAAAAGAGAAAATATAAGACTTTCATATTCTTTCTCCACCTTCCAAATGTTATTTTTAATAACTTCGTGATTTTTTAAAAAAACTTTGCCAACACCTATTTCAAAAGGGGAAATTTTTAAAAGTGGCCACAGTTCACCTTCTGAAGTTTTATAATCCTTTAAATAAACTTCTGTGATCTGTCCTCCCAAATTGGAAAACTTAAGCACTAAATAGTCATTTTCTAAAAAAAAAGTCTTTTCTAACTTCTTATTTTGCTCGATTAATTTTTCACTGATTTCTTTTTCTATTTTAGAAACGTTGCCTTCTTTTAATAGATAATCTTCTTCAACTTTATGTAGTTTATCTTCTTTTTCAGTTTCTCCATTATGTTGAATTGATACAGGAGCTTTAAACATAAACTGAAATACTAATAAAACCACAATTGACAAAACAACTGCTAAAATTAAATTTTTTTCCATAACATATTCATAAAAAATCACTTAGGTAAATCGATGCCCCCTGAAGAAAAGGGATTGCATCTAATAATTCTATAAATAGATAAAATTAACCCTTTTAAAATTCCCTTTTTTTGTAAACTAATCTTTGCATATTCTGAACAAGAAGGATAATATTTGCAAGTCATTGGGAAAAGAGGGGATATGCACTTTTGGTACATAACAATAAATACTATTAATACTTTAACTACTTTTCTTTCTATATAAGCCTTCAATTTTAAAAAATATTTTTTTCTGCACATCAGACTTAAAGCTCTACGCTGATAAAACTTTGCGTTTCTTTTTCCTTCGCTTATTAATAATATTCTTGCCGGATTTTTTTTTATTTCTTACTAAAAACCCCTGCTTTCTTTTTTTCTTACGGTTTGTTTTTAATTTAAGATTTTTTTTCATATTTAAAACCTTTTTATTTTAAAATATATTAAAAAGCCTTAAGGCTTGTCATATTATACAGACAAACCATGTTTAAAGTCAAGCAAAAGTTCAGAAAAATATTTTTTATTAAAAATTGGTCTTGAATTTTGCAAACTTTATTGATATAATAGAAGAATCTTTCTGTGGATATATGTGGGTAACTTTATACTTTTAATCCACAATCCTATTATTTTAAGAATAAATTCTTCTAATACTCATTAGTTATCTCGTGGATAAGTTGTGAGTAATTTTATATAATATGAACAAGCTAAAAACTCTTTGGAATAAAATTGATCTTTCTCTCAAAAGAGATTTAAATCCACGTAGTTATCAAACATGGATTAAACCGATCAGGCCTACATTTAGAGACCCTGACCAGATTGAGTTAGGCGTACCCAATAAGTTTTTTAAAAATTGGTTAGAAGAACATTACCTTGCTCTTATAAATGACAAGAAAGAGGAGATAAAAGATAGCCCAGATGTTGTCGAAATAAAATTTTTAGTTTCAAAGAAAATGCCTAAAATTGAACAAGAAAAAACTAAAGCAACTAAACAAAAACCGATATCATATCTAAAATTAAATCCGAAGTTTACATTTGATAATTTTGTCATTGGAACTAGTAACCGTTTTGCGCATGCAGCTTCTATGGCTGTAGCAGAATCTCCTGCGAAATCATACAATCCTTTATTTATATATGGTGGAGTAGGTTTAGGTAAAACACACCTTATGCAGGCAATAGTCCATTTTGTATTTAACAACCAATTTTCTCTAAAAACACATTATATTTCTAGTGAAGATTTTACAAACCAGCTGATAAGTGCCATCCAAAATAGAAAAACTTTGAGTTTTAGGGAAAAATTTAGAAATGTAGATATACTTTTAATAGATGATATTCAATTCATTGCTGGTAAAGAAAGCACACAGGAAGAATTTTTTCATACCTTCAACACTTTGTATGATTCTCATAAACAAATAGTTGTTTCAAGCGATAGTCCTCCGAAAGAAATTCCTACTTTAGAAGAAAGGCTCGTTTCTCGATTCGAATGGGGATTGGTTACTGACATACAACCTCCAAATCTGGAAACACGTATTGCTATTTTAAGAAAAAAGGCTCAAAATGAGCCTATCAAGGTTCCAGATGAGGTTATTAATTTTATCGCAGAAAATATTATAACTAATATTCGCGAGTTAGAAGGTGCTTTAATAAGAGTCGTTGCACACTCCACGTTAATAGGTTCAGAAATTACTATCGATTTGGCAAAGGATATTTTAAAGGATATGGTAGTAGAAAAACAAGCAATAGTAACAGTTGATCAGATACAAAGGATAGTATCTCAGTATTTTGATATAAGAATATCAGATATGAAGTCAAAAACAAGGGTCCACTCAGTTGCTTATCCTAGACAAATTGCTATGTATCTGTCTAAAAAGTTAACGGATCATTCTTTGTCAGAATTAGGTTCATTCTTCGGGGGTAAAGATCACACAACTATACTTCATGCTTGTAAAAAAGTAGAAAAAGATGTAAAGGGTAATTTAAAAACCGACAGGTTTGTGAAAGATTTGGAAAAGGAAATAACAAAAAAGTAAAGTTTTTCACTTTTATCCACATAGTTATTAAGACATTATTAATGTCATAAGAATAGATATCAATTAAGGTTTTAGAGTTATTAACAAATAAACACTTCTTACTAATACTATTACTATATTATATATATAATAAAAACAGTATAATCATAAAAAAGGGGAGGACACAATGAACATAAACGCGAACAGGGAAGAATTATCGTTAGCTCTTCAAACCATACAAAATATAATACCAAACAGAACTCCTTTACCTATTTTGTCAAACATACTGATTCAAACAGAAAAAAATAACCTGCAATTAGTTGCAACAGACTTAGACATAGGAATGTTACTTTCGATACCTGCCAATATCGATACCAAAGGAAGCATAACTTTACCTGCCAGACGCATTGGTAGCATTATAAAAGATTTACCCGAAAATGATGTGGAAATTACAGTAAAAAAGAATAATGTTACAATAGTAAGGTCAGGTAAATGTGTTTTTAAGTTAATAGGAATAGACTCCGAGGAATTTCCTAGTTTACCAAAAATAGAAAAGGGAACCGAAATAAAGATAAAAACATCTGTGATAAAAGAGATGTTAGAAATGACTTCCTTTGCGATTTCTAAAGATGAATCTCGATATGTACTGAATGGGTTGTTGTTTATTATTAAAAATCAAAAACTAACTTTTGTTGCAACTGATGGAAGAAGATTATCTTTGAGGACAGAAAACATAGAGGTAAATAAGACTTGTAATGTAAAGGCTATTGTTCCAAATAAAACCGTGCTTCAACTTGAAAGAATTTTAGGGGATACGGATGAGGTTACTATAAACATAGGAGAAAACCAAATTTTATTTAAAATATCCAATATATTATTAATATCAAGATTAATAGAAGGAGAATTTCCTGATTATAGCCAAGTCATTCCCGAGGAAAGTAAAAATAAGGTCTTTATTAAAAGAGGCGAATTTCTAAACACACTAAGAAGAGCAACTATTCTTACCACGACAGAATCGTTAGGTGTTCGGTTAGATGTTTCAAAGGACGATATGGTAGTTTCTAAAAACACACCTGACGTTGGTGAACTAAAAGAGAAGGTTCCCATAGAATATGTTGGGAAGCAGATAAGCATAGGGTTCAACCCGGTCTACTTAATTGAGGCATTAAAGAACATAAAAGAGGAAGAAATAGCTTTTGAGCTAACACAACCGGAAAAGCCAGGGGTTATTCGCATTGCAGATAAATATATATACCTCGCTTTACCCATGCAGTTAGGTTGATAAAAATGGAAGAAAGCGATTATTTAATAAAAAGAACAGTGAGAAAAGTTATTAAGGATATTGAGAAAAAGAATGGCGGAATTAATAAGCAAATAAAATCGGCATGGAAAGAGGTTATAAAAGAAAAGTTATTGAACGAAACGCAAATAGTGAACTTTCAAGAAAGCACCCTAAAAGTTAAAGTAAGGAACTCCTCTTGTTTGTACAGACTTAACTTTTCTAAAAGAAGTATAATAAAAAAAATGAACAAGAAAATAGGAGGACAGTTAGTAAAAAAAATAGAGTTTTTCTTATAGAGGTAAAGCATTAAAGGGAGGAAAGGCTTTGAAAAAAAAGAAAGAGAAAAAACACAAAAAAACGATAAAGAAAGCTCCTACAAAAAAGAAAAAAACGGAGATAAAACACAGTCATGGCTATGATGCTACTACTATTCAAATATTAAAAGGGGTAGACGCGGTCCGCAAGAGGCCAGCTATGTACATTGGTGATTTATCAGATAGAGGGCTACATCATTTAGTCTATGAAGTCGTTGATAATTCCATAGATGAAGCTATGGAAGGAAAATGCGACAAAATTCAGATTGTTGTTCATCCTGACGACAGTGTTACTGTTACTGATAATGGAAGAGGTATTCCTGTAGATAAACATAAGACGCAGAATAAACCAGCTCTTGAAGTTGTTATGACGACCTTACATGCAGGTGGTAAGTTTGACCACCGCAGTTACAAAGTTTCAGGAGGATTACATGGGGTCGGGGTTTCTGTTGTGAATGCTTTAAGCGAATGGTTAGAGGTCGAGGTTCGTAGGAACAATAAAGTATATCATCAAAGATATGAAAGGGGTAGGACTGTATCAAAATTGAAAATTATAGGAAAGACTAAATCTACGGGAACCCAGGTTACATTTAAACCAGATTTTGAGATATTTAAAGAAAATGTAGAGTTTAAATATGATGTTTTATCAAATAGGCTTAGAGAATTAGCGTTTTTAAATAAAGGACTTTTGATTAAACTAAAAGATGAAAAAGTCAGTAAAGAAAATGAGTTCAGGTTCAAAGGAGGAATTGTTTCGTTTGTGGAAGATTTAAATAAGAACAAGAATCCTTTACACAGAAAGGTCTTTTATTTTGAAAAAAAGAAAGAGGGAGCGGAGTTAGAATGTGCTTTACAGTACAGTGACAGCTTTTCAAGTAACATCTTTAGTTTTGCTAATAATATTAATACTATAGAAGGAGGTACTCATTTAAGTGGTTTTAAATCTGCACTTACAAGAACAGTCAATCAATATATAAAAAGTAAGGAAAAAAAGCTTAGTAATATAGATATAACTGGTGATGATATCAGAGAGGGTTTGACAGCAGTTATAAGTGTAAGATTACCTGATCCACAATTTGAAGGACAAACAAAAACAAAATTGGGCAATAGTGAAATTCAAGGATTAACAGAAAGTATAGTTAATGAAGTATTAGGTGAGTTTTTAGAAGAAAACCCAAAGGTAGGAAATAAAATTGTTTCTAAGGTTTTAACAGCTTCAAAAGCTCGGAATGCTGCTAAAAAAGCTCGTGAATTAACTAGAAGAAAGGGAATTTTAGGAGGCGCAGGAGATTTACCCGGAAAACTTGCTGATTGTTCTGAAAAAGACCCTTTACTCTGTGAATTATATTTAGTAGAAGGAGATTCAGCGGGGGGTAGCGCAAAACAAGCTCGGGATAGGAGATTCCAAGCAATTATGCCCCTAAAGGGGAAAATATTAAATGTTGAGAAGGCGCGACTGAATAAAGTTTTAAATAATAAAGAGATACAATTTATGATAACAGCTTTAGGAGTGGGTATAGGAGAAGAATTTGATATCAACAAGTTGAGATACAATAAGATTATTATTATGACAGATGCTGATGTTGATGGGGCTCATATTAGGACATTGCTATTAACTTTTTTTTACCGGCAGATGCAAGAGTTGATAGTAAAAAATCATGTTTTTATTGCTCAGCCTCCACTTTATAAGGTAAAAAAAGGTAAAAAAGAACGATATATTCAAAGCGAAAAAGAATTTAATAATATGTTATTGGATTTAGGCTTAGAGGATATTGTAGTATATAGTATAAAGAAAACAGCTAAATCTACACAAAGGTTTAATAAAACACAGGTTAGAAAACTTTTAGATACTTTGGTTGAAATAAATAAATATAGTAATTTATTTAAAAGAAGAGGGGTTGATTTCAATAATTATTTAAGCGAAATGGATGCAAAAAACCATAAATTTCCAAAATACAGGGTTAAAGTGGAGGGTCAGTACCACTTTGTTAAAAACGATGATGAGTTAGCTGAACTTACATCAAAGCAAGAAGATATTAAAGATGAGGCAGAACTTCGAGAAGAAGATGAATCTAAAACATTAAAGCAAAGCCAGGTAGGGCTGATGGAATTCTATGAGTCTGAGGAAATAACGAAGTTAGCAAAAGAAATATCAAAACTCAAATGTAATATTAAAAATTTCCATAAGAAAGATGAAAAAAAACAAGCGATTTTAAAGGTTAAAGAAACAGAGGAAGAAATTAAAATTTATAGTCTTAAAGAATTATTGGAATATGTTTTAAAAAACGCAAGGAAAGGGTTATCTATACAAAGATATAAAGGTTTAGGTGAAATGAATCCTTATCAGTTATGGGAAACTACTATGAATCCCAAGAAAAGAACTATAAATAAAGTTAGCCTGGAAGATGCTGTAGAAGCTGATGAGACTTTTACAGTTCTTATGGGGGACCAGATAGATCCAAGGAGAGAGTTTATTCAATCGCATTCACATGAAGTAAAATATATAGATGTTTAAGAGAAAGATATAATAAAGATAAAGTAGTGTGTTTATAAAAAAGGAGTAAGTAAATGTATGATAGAGGAGAGAATGTAGTCTCTGTGAGTTTAGAAGAAGAAATGAAAGAATCTTATATGACCTATGCTATGAGTGTTATTGTAGGTAGAGCATTACCAGATGTTAGAGATGGGTTAAAACCAGTGCACCGCAGAATATTGTATGCAATGAAAGAATTGGGATTAACTCACAATAAACCTTATAAGAAGTCTGCTCGTATTACTGGGGAAGTATTAGGAAAATTTCATCCTCATGGAGATACAGCAGTGTATGATTCACTGGTGAGGATGGTACAAGATTTTTCTATGCGTTATCCTTTAATTGATGGACAAGGTAATTTTGGTTCTATAGACGGAGACTCTGCAGCTGCTATGAGATATACAGAAGCACGGTTAGCTGCTATATCTCAGGAATTGCTTTTAGACCTGGATAAAGATACAGTAAATTTTGTGCCTAATTTTGACGAGTCTTTGCAAGAACCTGATGTATTACCATCTGTTTTACCTAATTTGCTTTTAAACGGCTCAAGTGGTATAGCTGTAGGAATGGCTACTAATATTCCACCTCATAATTTAGGCGAAGTTGCGGATGCGATAGTTACTTTGGTAGATAATCCGGATGTGAAAATTAATCAACTAATGGAAATTGTTAGAGGGCCTGATTTTCCTACAGGAGGAATCGTAAATGGAGTATCTGGAATAAAAGAGGCATATAAAACGGGAAGAGGTATTATAAAAGTTAATGCTCGGGCTTATATTGAAACAGGAAAGAAAGGCAATAAGGATAATATTATTATAACAGAGATACCTTACCAAGTTAATAAATCTACTCTTATATCTCAGATAGCAGATCAAGTCCAAAAAAACAAAGTAGAAGGGGTTACAGGTTTAAGAGATGAGTCTGATAGAGCAGGAATGAGGATAGTAGCAGAGATGAAAAGAGGACAAAATCCTCAAGTTACTTTAAATCAGCTTTATAAATATACGCAGATGCGGATTTCATATGGCATCATTATGTTAGCATTAGTAGAAAATCGTCCCCGCGTTTTAAATATTAAACAGATGTTACAAGAGTATATTAAGCATAGAAAGGAAGTTGTAATACGCAGGACTACATATTTGTTAGATAAAGCAGAACAAAGAGCACATATTTTAGAAGGGTTAAAAACAGCCTTAGAGAATTTAGATGAAATTATTCAGCTTATAAAAAAGTCTGAGTCAGTTTCTGATGCGGAAAAGAAACTTATGAAAAAATTTAAACTGACAAAAATTCAATCCCAAGCTATATTACAAATGCAGTTACAGAAATTGACTGGGTTGGAACGGGAAAAATTAGAAGAGGAATATTTAGTATTGATTAAAAGTATTCAGGAATATAAAGGTATATTAGGAAGTGAGAAAAAAGTAATGAGTATAATTAAAGATGAAATTATAAAGGTTAAAGAGCAATACATAGATTCCAGAAGAACAGAAATATTGTTAGAAGAAGAAGAGTTTGAAGTGGAGGATTTGATAGCAGATGAAGATGTAGTAGTTACTGTTACAAATTCAGGATATATTAAAAGGCTTCCAGTTAGTTCTTATAAAAGACAGAATCGAGGGGGGGTTGGTGTTGCAGGGATGAATACCAAAGATACCGATTATGTTGAGCATTTATTTATAGCCTCCACTCATGATTATATACTTTCTTTTACAGACAAAGGTAAAGTTTATTGGGTTAAGGTACACGAAATCCCTCAGGCAGGTAGGACAGCTAAGGGTAAAGCTTTTGTCAATATGGTTGAGCTTGAAGAAGGTGAAAATATAACTTCTCTTATCCCTATACGAGAGTTTAAAAAAGATATGTATTTAGTTATGGCAACCCAGAAAGGAAAAGTTAAGAAAACAGAACTTTCTGCATTTGCAAATCCGAGAAAGGGTGGTATAATAGCCATCACTTTGTCTAAATCAGATAAGTCAATTAGTACAAGAGTAACAGATGGTGAAAGTGAAGTCTTTCTTGCTACACGCCAAGGTAAAAGTATAAGGTTTCCTGAAAAACAAGTAAGAGATATGGGGCGTGCAGCTCAGGGAGTGAAGGGAATATCGTTAACAAAAGATGACGAAGTTATAATGATGGAAAGAGTAAGCCCTGGTCAACAAATATTGACAGTCACAACAAAAGGGTTTGGAAAGAGGACAGAAGTTGAAAAGTATAGTTCGCAGAATAGAGCAGGGAAAGGCCTTATAAATATAAATCTTGCCAAGAGAACCGGTGAAGTAGTTTCTGTTATTACTATAGAGGAAAAAGATGAAATATTGGTTATTACAAAGGAAGGAATGGTAGTTAGATGTGCTGTTTCTGATATTAGATCTACAGGCAGAAACACACAAGGAGTTAAAGTTGTAAGGTTGAAAGAAAGGGATGAAGTCGGTTCGGTAAGTAAAGTTGTTACTAGAGTAAAAGAATAAATACATGCTTCAGGCTGCAGGCTACAGGCTACCCCGTTAAGACCTGTCTGCCGACAGGCAGGCCTTCGGTCAACGGGGCAAGCAGGCTACAAGCTGCAGGCTACAGGCTACAAGCTGCAGGTTGCAGGCTACAAGCTGCAAGATACAATAACCAAGATACAAGATACAAATAAATTACAATATGCAATAAACAAATTACAAATCAGGCTGCAGGCTACAAGATACAGATAAGGAGTTTGATTTTATAGTTTGCTTATTTATATAAATAATAAAATAGTAATTGGAAATAAATTGTCTATTTTTTAGACCTGTAACCTGTAACTTGAAGCATGTAACTTGAATGACCCCATCGTCCAGCTCGGTCTAGGACATCAGACTTTCGATCTGACGACGCGGGTTCGAATCCCGCTGGGGTCATAAATTCAGATTAAAGAAGCAAGATTATAGATTGTAGGAAAAACCTTTATTTTAATCTGTGATAATCTGTTATTTGTTATCTGTGTAAATCTGTGATTTACGAAGTAAATAGGGATTCGAACAAAAAGGGTGTGGGAAAACCTGCCTGTCGGTAGACAGGGTTATTTGCCTACGTTTAAGACTAGTTGTTTTGTATTTTTTCCTATCAAATTTTCCATCAAATAACGACATAATTAAGCGATTTTGATAAAACTAAATAAAATTGATATAAAAAACAGCTTTTTCACGCCATATATTCTCTCTTTATATAAGACTTAACATATTGATAAATATAATTTTATGTCAAAAAACAAGAATAGGTTGCGTAATTTTTATAAAGTCTTTTTTAAATAGTTGACAAAACTTAAAATATAATGTATATTTAAATGTATATGAAGTTGGATATAAAGGGAGGTTAAAATGTTAAGTTTAACATACCGCAAATATAGTAATATCAAAAATCTCACATTATCTTTTTTAATCATATCTTTAATTTTTGTTTTTACTTCTGTTCCTTTAGCTAAAGAAGAATATCAATCTTCAGAGAAAAAAACAATGCCGGTTTTAAAGAAAGAGACATCTACAGAAGAAAATGTCGATAATAAAAAAGCTAAAGAAAAAGAAAGTGAAAAAGAAAATGCTGGAAAGTCTGCTGAAAACTCTGAAGATAGTGAAAATAAAGACACAGATGAAACTGTCAGCGAAAAAGACGCAAAAGAGGATAAAGATAGTGCAAGAGAAGATATAGAAGAAGCTCTTGAGAAGTTTTTAGGAAAAGAGTTGACAGAAAAAGAAAGAGAATTGATAACCATATGGGAGAATTTGTTAGAAAAAGGTTATTCAGTTGAGGATATTGAAAATATCATTACCAGTGAAATCAAGAATATTACTAAAGAAAATAAGGGAGATTTTAGTGTATCTGTTATAAGCCAAGGTATAGAGAAAATAATAAAGGCTCAAGGTGGTTTAAGCGATTTAGAAAAGGCATTAATAGCGGCTTACGTTACTAAGGTTTTAGGAAAATTCAATCAGGGTTTTTATAGTTATTGGGTTGAACAGGCACAGAAAAAGGGATTTAATTATGTTAAAGAAATGCTTTATAACCATTATGAGTTAGAATCATATGTTGAAGATTTAATAGGGAATATTAATTATTTAGATAATAAATATGAAGATAATGGATTTATAAGTTACTGGGCAGAGCAAGCAAGAGAAAAAGGATTAGAATATGTGAAGCAACATTTAGGCATATGGAAAGAATTGTTGCCTTATGTAGAAGAAGCCGAAGGTAAACAGCTTAACTTATTCGACCCCGAAGATTCCGGTATAGTTAGTTATTGGGCCGGAGAAGTAGAAAAATTAATAGATGAAGGAACGAATTTAGAAGATGCTTTAGAAAATATTATAAAGCAAATACAGAGTGGAACAGAAGATCCAATTCCAGACGAGATAAAACAAGCACTTATTCCTTATGTAGAAGATTTGTTAGGTGTAACGTTTGATGAAGACAATCCGCAGCATATGGGTTTTTTGACATATTGGGCTGAGAAAATAATAAATGAAGAAAATACATTGGAGGAAGTGACGACACTTTTAGGCAATATGGCAGATATTAAGCCGGAGGTAGAGGCATTAATAGGACCAATAAACTTTTTAGATGATGATGCATCTGATGATGGATTTATAAGTTACTGGGCAGAACAAGCTATTGATGAAGGGATTGATGTTATTAAACAAAAGCTTTTA
>JAGYNU010000012.1 GCA_018399975.1 Candidatus Omnitrophota bacterium | reverse complement strand
TCCGTTTTTAGCTTTGGGTTGTTTAGTAGTTATATTTTGGGGTGAACAAATATTAGAATGGTTATTTAGAGGTTTATATTATTAAGTCCGGAGGGCAGATGTATTTTAATTCATTTATGCATGACATTTTAATATTTTAGGTATCTATTATTAATTAAAATTACCCCGCAATGATTTGTTTCACAAATCAATTCTTGGGGGTTAATTCAGCCATACAATTTACATTCATTTCATTCCGTAAATTGTGGCTTCATTAAGGAGGATAAAATGTTGAGGTTTTTAACTGCTGGGGAATCTCATGGAGAAAAAGAAATAGCTATATTAGAAGGTTTTCCTGCAGGAATCAAAATTAGTATTGATTTTATTAATAATGAACTCAAAAGGCGGCAAGAGGGATATGGA
Organism: Candidatus Omnitrophota bacterium; assembly: GCA_018399975.1. Lineage (GTDB taxonomy): Bacteria > Omnitrophota > Gorgyraeia > M55B152 > M55B152 > M55B152. Next base: position 20,539 of record JAGYNU010000012.1, on the reverse strand, counting down.
CGTGGTCCTAGAATGAAGATAGAAAAGGATAAGGTAAAAATAATATCTGGTATAAAAAAAGGAGAAACTATAGGTTCCCCTATTGCTATTATGATAGATAACAGGGATTTTTCTATAGAAAAATTACCTGAAGTTAAAAATGTTCGTCCTGGACATGCTGATTTGCCTGGAGTTTTAAAATATGGTTTTAATGATGCTCGTTGTGTTTTGGAAAGAGCTAGCGCAAGAGAAACAGTAACACGTGTAGCAGTTGGTGCAATATGTAAATTGTTGCTTTTGGAATTTAATATAAATGTTTTTTCTCATACTATAGGTTTGGGGAATATAAAAGTACAAAATAATAAAATTTCTATAGCTGATATTAAAAAATTAACAAAAAATTCTGATTTAAGATGCATTGATAAAGATGTTGAAAAAAAGATGCACAAGCTTATAGATAAAACTAAAAAAGATAAAGATACATTAGGTGGGATTATAGAGGTTATTTCAGAAGGCATACCGCCTGGATTGGGAAGCTATGTTCAATATGATAAGAGATTAGATACAAAATTGTCAGGGGCATTGATGTCTATACCGTCTGTTAAGGCAGTCGAAATTGGTGATGGAATAAAAAATGCTTTGAAATTAGGGTCAAAAGTGCATGATGAAATATATAAGGGTGTTAAAAGAAAGACAAATCGCGCAGGAGGATTAGAGGGAGGCGTTACTAATGGTGAAAATTTAATAATAAGAGCGTATGTTAAACCTATTTCGACTTTGATGAAACCGTTAGATACAATAAATATAGATACAGGCGAAGAAACTGAGGCAGTAAAAGAACGTTCGGATGTATGTGTAGTTCCCTCTGCTGGAGTAATTGGTGAATCAATGTGTGCTATTGTTATAGCTGAATCTTTTTTGGAAAAGTTTGGTGGTGATTGTTTACAAGATATTAAAGAATCTTATGAACATTATATTACCAGAATAAAAAGATTTTTTAATTAGGAGTTAAAAATAATGAATATTGTTCTTGTTGGTTTTATGGGGACAGGAAAAACAGTTATAGCTAAAGAACTTTCTAAAAAATTAAATAGAGAATATGTTTCTTTAGATAATATGATAATTCAAAAAGAAGGTAAACCTGTAACCAGGATTTTTTCTGAAGATGGTGAAAATTATTTTCGTGAAGTTGAAAAAGTAGTTACAAAAAAAGTGTCTGATTTAAATAATATAATAATAGATACAGGAGGGGGAGTAGTTAAAGACGATGAGAATATTAAAAATTTAAAGAAAAACGGTACTATAATATGTCTTACTGCTTCTCCAAACGTAATACATAAAAGAGTAAAAGAACAAACCCATAGGCCTTTATTGAATGTAGATAATCCTGAGGAAAAAATAAAAGAACTTCTTAATAAAAGAGCTTCTTTTTATGCAAAAGCCGATTATACCATTGATACTTCCTCTTTAAATATTAATGAAGTTGTTGAAAAAATAATTGATTTAATAGAAAAATAGTTAGTTTTTAAAATACTATGCATTTTTTTAATGATATATATGCTATAGATAATAAAAAAATATGTAGTAAAAACGAAGAAATTAATAATACTATAGGTAAAAAAGTATCTAAGCTAAGCAAAGAAAAAGCAGATTTTAAAAAAATTGAAAAGCTTTTCATAGCAGAAGATATAAATTTAATATTTAAGGATGAGAATTATAAAGTTGTTTTTAAAAATAAAGATATTTGTTCTAAGATAGCAAAAATTATAAGGGATTCTTACCTTGAAAATAATGTTATTTTAGAGTTAGAGAATATTGAAAAAAAATTTCCTTATACCTACCGTCATATACTTGATGTTACTGTTTTAACTATTAGGTTAGTATTATATATTGGCACCAATAAATATGATCCCATTGTAACTTCACATGTTGGTTTAACTCATGATTTAGGTAAATCCAGAATTCCTCGAGAGATACTTTATAAAACCAGTATGTTAGCTACCTGGGAATGGAAATTTATTAAAACTCATCCAGCAATTTCCTATTTACTTTTGCTTTATTATCCTATAAATTACAAAAAAGAATGTTTAAATAGTTCTTTTAATCATCACGAAAAATTAGATGGAACTGGATATCCCAGAGGGATAAGTAATCTTTCGAAATATACAAAACTTATAACGCCTGTTGATATGTTAGATGCATTATTAAGTTCAAGGCCATATAGAAATAATCCTTATACTTTACGTTCAGCATTGGATTGCCTACAGGAAGAAGCTGAACAAAAAAAAATTGATAAGGATGTTGTTTATTATTTAATTAGTTTATTTAGAAAAGATAAGCCAGATATAAAGAATTTAAAAGTAGGAAGAAAATGGAGAGAGGACCCTCCTGAAGATAATTTTTATGGTATGCACGGATGAAAATTCTTCAAATCATTTCTGAAGCTAAGTTTTAAAAGTTCTTCCATAATTGACACTTCTTTTTTAAACTGCTATACTAAATAAAACTTACAGGTTTTATGTTTTTAACTATAAGTTTTATGTAATTTGGTTTTATTTTATATTCTGTAATGTGTAAGCTTGTATCTTGAAGCTTGTAGCCTGTATCTTGAAGTTTAAATATTATGAATGAATTAGAAGCGATGATTCATATTAATAGCATAGAGAAAATAGGTGCTGTTAAATTTAGCAATCTTTTAAAAAAGTTTGGTTCAGCTAAGAAAATAGTTACAGCTTCTATGTCGGATTTTATGCAAGTAGAAGGCATGAACAATAGTATTGCTGAATCTGTTTTAAATTTTTCAAGTGCAAGTATAGAAAAAGAGCTTGCTTTAATTAAAAAAGAAAAATTAAAGATTATAGATTTTAATAACAAAGATTATCCAAATAATTTAAGAAATATATATTCTCCTCCAATATTGTTTTATGTAAAAGGGGATTTATTAAAAAGAGATGAAAATGCAATAGCCATAGTTGGTTCGCGTCGGGCAACTTATTATGGGTTATCTACTGCTGAAAGGTTAGCATATAAATTAGCATCATTAGGAGTAACTATTGTATCAGGTATGGCAAGGGGCATTGATACAGCAGCGCATAAAGGGGCTTTAAAAGCTAAAGGAAGGACTATAGCTGTTTTAGGAAGTGGGTTTAAACATATATATCCTCCAGAAAATAAAGAAATTTCGGAAAAAATTGCAAAAAAAGGAGCAGTTATTTCGGAATTTCCAATGGATATATCGCCTTTAAGACAAAATTTTCCAAAGAGAAATAGAATAATAAGTGGTTTATCAAAAGGAGTGGTGGTGGTGGAAGCAGCTAAAAGAAGTGGAGCTCTTATCACTGCAGATTTTGCATTAGAGCAAGGTAGAGAAGTATTTGCTGTCCCCGGAAAAATAGAATCGGCTAATTCAGCAGGAGTTCATAATCTCATTAAACAAGGGGCAAAATTAGTAGATGACATAGAAGATATAGTAGAAGAACTAAATTTAGATTTTAGTAATGTTATAAAAAAGCAAATGGTAGATTCAAAACAAATTAATATACAAGAAAAAGAAATAATATCTTTATTAGAAAATGGCCCCATGTATATTGATAATTTATCAAAAAAGTCTAAAGTAAAAGTAGATAAATTATTGGAGATTTTAATAAAATTGCAGATTAAGGGAATTATAAAAGAATTACCCGGTAAAGAATTTATTAAAAGTTATAATACAAAATAATAAATGATTTTATCAAAAAAGATTTCAGGATGGTAAAAATGTCAAAGAATTTAGTTATTGTAGAATCATTGGCCAAGTCAAAAACTATAAGTAAATTTCTTGGAAAAAACTATCATATAGTCGCTTCCATGGGACATTTGGTAGATCTACCAAAATCTAAAATGGGCGTAGATGTTGAGAATAACTTTACTCCGGAATATAAAATAATACCTAAAAAGAAAAAGATTATGGCTGAACTAAAAAAACAAGCCAAAACACATGAAAATATTTATCTTGCAGCTGATCCAGACAGAGAAGGTGAAGCAATATGTTGGCATTTATATAATGAATTAAAAGATAAAGTTAGTATATACAGAGTTTCTTTTAATGAAATTACTAAATCAGCAATTTTAGAAGCTTTTAAAAATCCTCATAATATAAATAAAAACAAAGTTGATGCACAACAAGCAAGACGTATATTAGATAGGCTTGTGGGTTATTCATTAAGTCCGCTTCTTTGGAAAAAAGTTACAAGAGGTCTTAGTGCAGGTAGAGTTCAATCGGTAGCAGTTAGATTGATGGTTGAAAGAGAAAAAGAAATCGAAAAATTTAAACCTAAGGAATATTGGGATATTGAATGTGAGTTGAGTAAAAAAAATGAATCGGAAATTAAAAAATTTAAAGCGAAATTATTTAAAATTAATAATAAAAAAGAAAGGATATCAAACGAACGAAAAGTTAATGATATTAAATCTGAATTAAAAGACGCTGTTTTTTTTGTAGATAACATAAAAAAATCAAAAAAACGCAGGTTTCCGAAACCGCCCTTTAAAACTAGTACACTTCAGCAGTCTGCATATAATACTTTTAAATTTACAGCCAGAAAAACGATGAGAATTGCTCAGCAATTATATGAAGGTATAGAATTAAAGAACAGCGAAGTTACTGGCCTTATTACTTATATGAGAACTGATTCTTTTAGAATATCTAAACAAGCAAGAGATGCTATTAGAAAGTTTATTAAAAATGAATATGGTGAAGAATATTTATCCCAAAAGCCGAAAATATATAAGTCCACGAAGGGGGCTCAAGAAGCTCATGAAGCTATTAGGCCTACTTATGTTGATAAAACACCTGATAAAGTAAAAGAGTATCTGTCAAAAGACCAATATAAGCTTTATAATCTTATATGGCAGCAGTTTACATCATCGCAGATGCAACCTGCACTTTTTGAAAATACACAAATATTGATTAAAACATCGGGAGACATTAAAGATGAATATTTGTTTAAAGCAACTGGTTCAGTTTTGAAATTTGATGGTTACCTGAAGATTAATAAAAACCAAGAATTCAGCGAAGTAATTTTCCCTGATTTAAATGAATCAGAAGAATTAACTGTGCATGATATTATATCACAACAACATTTTACAAATCCCCCCCCTCGGTTTACAGAAGCTTCTCTTATCAAAGAGTTAGAAAAAAGAGGTATAGGTAGGCCCAGTACTTATGCCCCAACTATATATACTATAGTATTAAGAGACTATGTGCGTAGATTTAAAAGCTATCTTATGCCCACCGATTTAGGTAAAGTGGTTACTGAGTTATTGGTGGATTATTTCCCTAAAATTTTAGATATAGAGTTTACAGCTGGCATGGAGGAAAAGTTAGATTTAATCGAAGCTGGTGAAGAATATTGGGTAGATGTATTAAAAAATTTTTATGTTTCTTTCAAAGAAGCTTTAGATACAGCAAAAGTAGAAATGAAGAAGATAAATAAAAAAGTTATTCCTGTTGATAAAAAATGTCCCAAATGCGGGGCTCAAATGGTTATAAAATGGGGGAGATGGGGGAAATTCTTGAGTTGTTCAAGATTTCCTGACTGTAAATATTCCGAGTCTTTAACTACCGGAGTAAAATGTCCTATAAAAGGATGTGATGGAGAGTTAGTCCAACGTCGTAGTAAAAAGGGTAAAATATTTTATGGATGTAGTAATTATCCGAAGTGCAAGTATACTACTAATAAACTTCCTGAAGAATAATAAAATGATTTGCGGTGTGCGATTTTTTGGTTAGAGCAAACCTAATACCGAATAGCGAGAGCCGAATATAATGGATAGATATATAGATAAATTCATCAATTATTTAAAGATAGAGAGAGATGTTTCTCATAATACTATACGTAATTATAGTTCAGACCTTAAATCATTTGCAGATTTTGCAGATAAAAAAGATGTAAAGATGATAAGGTACTTTGATTTAAGAAAATATCTGGCGCATTTAAAGACTTCTAATTATAGTAAAAGAACTATTGCTCGGAAATTATCGACATTACGAAGTTTTTTTAAATTTTTACAACAAGATGGTTATATAAAAGATAATCCGGCAAATATAATTTCTACTCCTAAACTTGATAAAACATTACCGAGTTTTTTATCAGAAAAAGAGATGGAAGAACTTTTAGATGTTCCTACTGAGACTGTTTTAGATTTTAGAGACAAAGCAGTATTAGAGACACTTTATAGTACAGGTGCTAGAGTAGAGGAATTAGTTAATATAAAATTAGATGACATAGATTTTATCGGTGGAGTTGTAAAGGTTAAAGGCAAGGGTGCAAAAGAAAGATTGGTTCCTATAGGAGATAAAGCTTTAAGTAGTATAAGAAGGTATTTAAAAGAACAAAGTGCTAAAAATTTATCCAACCTCAAACAAAGGGTATCAAATAGAGGATTTTTGTTTTTAAACAAAAATGGGTATAAGATAACTTCAAGAAGCATAAGAAGAATAGTAGACAAAAATATTATTAGAATAAGCAGAAAAAGAAATATATCTCCTCATAGCATAAGACATTCTTTTGCTACTCATATGTTAAACCATGGGGCTAATTTAAGAATAGTACAGGAATTATTAGGGCATAAAAACCTTTCTACTACACAAATTTATACTCATATAAGCACAAGCAAGCTTAAATCTGAATATAATAAGGCACATCCAAGAGCATGAATTATAGGTTACAGGTCGCAGGTAGCAGGTAACCCCGTAGAAATAAAAATTTCACGGGGCAAGCAAGATACAAGAAACAAGATACAAGATACAAATAAATTACAATATACAAATGACAAATCAAGCTACAGGCTACGACAATTCAAGGGACACCCTTGGTAACCCATTTAAAATAAATACTTTACAAATAAATTGGTACAGGTCGCAGGTAGCAGGTAACAAGTTACAAGTTGATTAGGGCTTATTTTTTTATGTTTAAAATTTAGAAATTTTCTGTTTTTTCCTTAAAGCTTTCAGTTCCAAACTATAAGCTAATATTATTATGTATATAGTATATGATTTGATATATATTTTTTTATTGATATTTTATTTTACGCCATATTTTTTTATAAAAAGGAAATATCATAAAGGATTTATTCAAAGGTTGGGGATTTTTTCAAAAAATCTCAGAAGAGAATTTAAAAAATATAATAATATATGGATACATAGCGTTAGTGTTGGAGAAACCATATTAGCTTGTAAATTGGCTAAAAGTATTAAAGCTACCGGTAAATTTAAAGTTTATAACAAAATTATTATTTCTGTTACTACCGTTACAGGTTTCCAGATTGCTAAAGATAAATCAGATTCGGATAATATAGTGATATATTTTCCTTTGGATTTGAGTTTTATAGTTACAAAGGTAATACGCTTAATTTCTCCCAAGTTAATTATATTAATCGAAACAGAATTATGGCCTGCTATTATTAAACAGGCTCACAAAAAAAGTGTTCCTGTTATAATTGTAAATGGTCGTATATCTGATAAATCATATAATGGTTATCGGCTTATATCGAAAATTTTTAGAAATGTGTTGAAATCAGTAGAGCTTTTTTGTATGCAATCTGAATTAGATGCAAAAAAAATAATTTCGTTGGGAGTTTATAAATATAAAGTAAAGGTATGTGGCAATATGAAATTCGATGTTTATGATGTGCAACCAAACGAAACCAAATTGAATAATTTAAGACATTGGCTAAATTATAATAAAGGGGATAATGTTTTTGTATGCGGAAGCACTCATCCTGGAGAAGATGAAATGATTATGTATACTTATAAAAGGCTTTTAGAAAAAGACCATAAGTTAAAATTAGTAATTGTTCCAAGACATCCTGAAAGATGGAGGTATATTAAAGAAATGATAAAAAAACAAGGGTTTTATTATTCTTTATTTTCAGAAGATAATAATAAGATTTTAAAGCCTAATTTGAATTTAGTATATATAATGGACCAAATCGGATGGCTTAATAGTTTATATTATATTTGCGATATAGCTTTTGTTGGGGGTAGTTTAAAAAAATATGGAGGCCATAATATTATTGAGCCAGCTTTATTTTCAAAACCTATTATTTTTGGTTCTTATATGTCAAATTTCAAATTTATAGTTAAACAATTTTTAGATAAAGAGGCGGCTTTAGTTGTAAAAGACAAAATTCAATTATTTAAGAAATGTGATATTTTACTAAAAGATAAAAATCTCCAGTTACAATTAGGTAAAAAAGCTTATAATGTTGTAAAAAGTAATCGTGGAGCTACTAATAGGATATTGAATTATATAAAGAATTATTTAAATTAATTAAATATGAATTTAGAAAAATCTTATTTGTATAAAATTATAGTTAATAAAGAGAAATTATTTGCATATAAATATGTTTTATATATATTATGGATATTTTCATTTATTTATGGTTTTTCTATAAAATTGCGTATATTGTTTTACAAATTTAAAATATTTAGAAAGTATTATTTTGATAAGCCTGTTATAAGCATAGGGAACATTATTGTAGGAGGTAGTGGTAAAACTGCTTTTGCACAAATACTACATAAGTTTTTAAAAAATCGATTTAAAATTTCTTCTGCTATTTTACTAAGAGGATATGGAGCTAAAATTCAGATTACAGATTACAGATTACAGGTTACAGAAAATACAGTAAAAAAAAATATGGTGGATGAAGAAGCCATGTTACGTCAGAATTTAAAAAATGCGACTATTCTGGTAGGTAAAAATAGAGTTGCAAATGCAGAGTTTGCATTTAAAAAACTCAATTTTGATTGTGTTATATTAGATGATGGTTATCAATATTTGAGGTTGCATAAAAGTTTAAATATTGTTTTGTTGAAAGCTACAAGCATATTAGAAGAAGAGTTTCTTTTGCCTCGCGGACTTCTTAGAGAACCTTATTCTCATTTAGATAGAGCTGATATTTTAATACTCACTGATACAGATAGAGTTTTAACGGAGGATTTAAATACAATAAAAAATTTTATAAAGAGTTTTGTCTTTTCTATTGATATTCTTTCAGCTGTTTATCAATTTGAAGCCGTTTGGGATTTAGTTACAGAAAAAGAATGCAAATATTATGATAAAGATGAGAAATATTTAGCTATTTCTGGGATAGGAGATCCTGAATCTTTTTTACATAGTTTAAGTAAACAGAATTTTAAATTAGGAGGATGTATTACTTATCCAGATCACCATAGTTATTGTCTGGAAGATATAAAATATATACTACAAGTTGCGAAGAGTAAAGATATTTATAGTATTATTACTACTCAGAAAGATGCTTATAAGTTAAAGCCATATATCGATCTTTTTATTAAAGCAAATTTAAAAAACATTTTCGTTTTGAATGTAGAATTACAGCTTGAAAAGAATTCAGAGGCAATATTATATGATAAATTATGTAATATACTTAATATTTAAGTTAGCAAGCAAGTTTTTTTCTATTCTTTCTCCAGAAACAGCTCTTTGTATAGCAAGATTATTAGGACAGTTAGTATATGTATTTTATCCAAACAGGAAAGTTGTTGCGTATTCTAATCTTGTTTCTGTATTTGGTTCAAGTAAGTCTTCTTATGAATTAAAACGTATTTGTAAGAAAGCTTTTATTAATCTTTCTCAGACTATGATTGAAATTTTGCGGTTAAACAAAATAGACAAAAAATATATTACTAAGTATATTGATAGTGTAGGATTCCAGAATGTTGAAGATGCATTATTAAAGGATAAAAAAGGGGCAGTTTTACTTACTGCTCATTATGGAAATTGGGAATTATTAGCTATTGTGGGTGCTTTAAAGGGATATCCTATGAAAGTACTTGCAAGAGAACAAAAGCCTGAAAAAATTAATGATATATTAAATAAATATAGAGAAAGTAAAGGGTCTGAAGTAATAAATAAAGGATTTGAAACTAGGGCTATTATCAAAGCCTTAAGAAACAATCAACCTGTGGGTATTTTAGCTGACCAAGATGCTGGAAGAAGTGGTATGTTTGTTGATTTTTTAGGTAGGCCTGCTTCGATGCCATCTGGGCCTATAGCTTTTGCTGTTAAAACAAAAGCAAAAGTTTTACCCACATTTATTATGCGAGAGAATGGCCCTTATCATAAAGTAGAAATGAATCCTGCTATTCAATTTAAAACTAAAGGAAATAAAGTAGAAGTTTTTAAAAGTGGGCTAAACGAATATTCTAAGATTTTAAGTAAATATATAAGAAAATATCCTTCACAATGGCTTTGGTTTCATAAAAGGTGGAAATCAACTCCTTCGAATTCATTATTGATTTTACACGATGCTAAGGCTGGGCATTTAAATCAGTCTAAAGCTGTAGGATATCAGATAAAAAAAATTATAAAACAAAAATATCCTTCTTTCCCCTTTAATATTAATGAAGTAGAAGTTAAGTTTAAAAACAAATTTTGTAGACTTCTTACTAATTTATGTTCAAATTTTTTAACCGGAAGAATGATTATAGATATTAACTGGTTGAAATTGGTTTTAACTTCGGAATGTTATAAAAAATTATCTAAGATATATACTGATATAATATTATCCTGTGGTGATTCTTTGACGGGTTTGAATTTAATAATAAAAAAACAATTGAATGCTAAAAATATAACAATTATGAAACCATCTTTGGTTAAATCGAGTAATTTTGATATAGTTATTGTTCCTGAACATGATAAAATAAAGCTTAGTGAAAATATAATTAGAACTAAGGGTGCTCTTAATTTAATAGATGAAAACTTAATGAAAAATAGTATAAATAGAATACAGGCTGAAGGCTACAGGCTTCAGAATGAAAATAAAAAAATCGGGGTGTTTATTGGAGGAGATACAAAAAACTATAAATTATCTAAGAGAATAGTAAATAATGTCTTAGATAGCCTTTTAAAAATTAGTGATGAAAGAAATTTGGAAATATTATTAACTACTTCACGTAGAACATCAAATGGTATCGATGCATTAATAAAAAATAAATTAAAGGACGAAGAAAGGTGCAAGTTGTTGGTAATTGCAAATGAGAAGAATATTCCCAATGTTGTTCCTGCAATTTTAGGGCTTTCTGATATAGTTATAGTGTCAGGAGAAAGTATTTCTATGGTTTCGGAAGCTGCTTCATCTGGTAAAAAGGTTTTGGTATTTGAGCCGGAGGAAAGGAAAAGTCGCAGGTATCATGCAACAGGTATCAGGTTAAAACATAAAAAATTTTTAGAAAAGTTATCTAAAGATGGTTATATAGTTTTGGCTTCAGCAAATTTAATAAAGATTATGGTGGAGGGAATTTTAGATAATAAAAAGGTAAATAAAAAGTTAGATAATATTAAGGTAATAAAAGATGCTGTTTCTAAAATTTTTTGATTTAAATTATTAGAAATCAGTTTTAATATTGATTTTCAAAGCTTGCTATTATGAACGTATTACAAATTTTACCTGAACTCAATGTTGGGGGAGTAGAAAGAGGGACTGTCGATTTAGCAAGATATTTAGCTAAAGAAGGCCATAAATCTATAGTTATTTCCTGGGGCGGCAGATTAGAAGAAGAATTAGATTCTTTTAATATCAGGCATTATAAACTCCCTGTTCATAAAAAATCACCTTTGACTATGTTTAGAATGATATCTAAGGTAGCGTGGATTATGAAAAATGAAGAAGTAGATATTGTTCATGCCCGTTCAAGAGTGCCTGCTATTATAGCTCTTTTTGCTTATAGAAGATATGTAGCTAATAGGCCTCTTGATGAAAAATCTCCAGTTTCTTTTATTACAACCTGTCATGGTTATTATAATACACATGTTTTTAGTAAGATAATGGCATATGGTAAATTAGTTATAGTTGCAAGCAATGTAATTGGCAGACATATGACCCAGAGTTTTAAAGTTCCTTTAGAACATATTAGACTTATACCTAGAGGAGTAGACACAAATAAATTTTTTTACAAAAGTCCTGATTTAAATAAGACTTCTGATTTCGTAGTAGGTATGGTTTCTAGAATTACACCTTGGAAGGGACATGAAACTTTTTTAAAAGCTATGTCTAAATTAGTAAGAATATTTACGAAAAGCAAAATAATAATTGGAGGTAGTGTACTTAAAGGTAAAGAAGATTATAAACGTAAACTTGACTTATTAGTAAAGTTGTTGGGATTAGAAAAACACGCAAAGTTTATAGGCCTTGTTGAAGATGTTCCTTCTTTTATGCATAAATTAGATTTATTAGTTTCTGCTTCAAATACTTCCCAGGAGACTTTTGGGAGAGTGATTATTGAAGCTTTTTCTTGTGGTGTTCCAGTGTTGGCTACAAAGATAGGTGGTGCAGCAGAAATCATTACTCATATGAAAGACGGAATTTTAGTTCCTGTAGATGATCCTAATGCTATGGTTGAACAAGCCAAAAATATCTTGGAAGACAGAAAGTTATCTATGCAGCTTTCTAAAAATGCTCGTTTAACAGTTGAAGAAAAATATAGTTTAAAGAAAATGATGGATTCTACAGTTAAAGTATATAAGGAAGCTAGTTGTATTTTTAGAATATTGCTAATTAAAATGGATGGTATAGGAGATATAATTCTTTCTTTACCTTTAATTGAGGCAATAAGAGAAAAATTTGAAGATGCTACCATACATGTTGTTACTTCTTTAAAAGGAAGGGAAGTTTTAAGTAAATCCGAACTTGTGGATGAAACAATAATATGTCAACATAGAAGCAATGATAAAGTTAGATTGAAATATTTATGGGATTTTTCTAAAAAATTAAGAAGAGAAATATTTGATTTAGCAATCGATTTGCAAAATGATAAACAGTCACATTTTATTTCTTATTTTAGTGGAGCTGCAAACAGATATGGTTATAGAAGTTCTCAATGGGATTTCTTTTTAAATCATGCTGTAAAACGGCCTGATGAAATGTTAGAACCTGTTGATTATCAAGGTTATTTACTTAAAAGTTTAGGAATACCTAAGATAAAGCAAGATATCGAAATAAACATACCTGCAAAAGATCAGGATTATATAGATAATTTGTTAATGCAAGAATGGTTAAAACCTACGGAAGTTTTGGTTGCTTTACATCCTTTTGCTAATCTTAAATGGGATACAAAGAACTGGATTTTTTCTAGATATGCTGAATTAGTAGATAAACTTGCTCAGAATAATATTCGTACTGTTATTACAGGGGATAATACGACAACAGATTTAATATATAAACTATGTAGATTGACATCAGCTAAACCTATAAATTTTGCAGGTAAAACTACAATTTTACAATTAGCAGCTTTGTTTAAACATTGTAAACTTGTAATTGTCCCGGACAGTGCTCCTATGTATTTAGCTTCAGCGGTTAAAACACCTTGCATAGCATTATTCGGTCCTACAGATCCAGCAAGACATGTTCCTAAAGGAGCTGATGTGAAAGTTATAAGAAAGCATTTGCATTGCGCTCCGTGTTACAAAACTAAATGTCAACATAAAAGTTGTATGGAACAAATTACTTTAGAAGAAGTATTTAATGCCGTAATTAATAAAATATATAATTAAAAATTCATTTGTCACTTTTATTTAAGTTATAATAATGCAGATAAAGAAAATTTTAGTAATTACTTTGAGTAATATTGGAGATGTAATATTAACTACCCCCGTTATAAGAGTTTTAAAAAAAAATTTTCCCAAGTCGTATTTTGTTATAATGTGTAGTGCTAAAGCAAAGGATATTTTTTTATCTGATCCTTGTGTAAATAAAGTTATAGAATATAATAAGCATATTAAATTACTAAATAAATTATATTTAGCTTTAGAATTAAGAAAAGAAAGATTTGATATAGTAGTAGATTTAAGGCATACATTATTTCCGTTATTTTTGGGAAGTAAATATAAAACTTCTATACTGGGTAGATTTTGTAAAGATAGTAGTACACATAAGATAAATTTTCATTTAAACAAACTAAAAGAACTTAAATTAAATATAGATTTGACTCCAGAATTACCTTATATTTACATTCCCCAAGAAGTAAAAGAAAATATTGATGTTTTGTTAACTGATATTAAATTTAAAGATGCATCTTATATTGTGGTGAGTCCGGGAGGCAGAAGTCAGTCCAAGTTATGGGCTAAAGAAAAGTTTCTGAAACTATGTGAAAAGATAATTGGTAGATTCAAGTGTAAAGTTTTATTAGTAGGAGATTTAAAAGATAAAATAATTACAAATTGGATAGCCCAAAATATATCTTCTAAAGACGAAGTATTTGATTTATCAGGAAATATCTCTTTACTACAATTAGCAGAGTTATTAAGAAGAGCTAAAGTTTTGATTACAAATGATAGTGGCGCTTTACATATGGGTAGTGCGGTGGGAATACCTGTTGTGGCTATTTTTGGCCCTACAAATGAATTACAATATGGCCCCGTAGGAGAAAAAAGTATAGCAGTGACAGATGATATTGATTGTAGGCCTTGTATATATGCTAAGTGTAAAGACTTTTTCCCGTGTTTAAATAACATTGGAGTGTCCAAAGTATATAAAGAAGTAGAAAAAATCCTTAGTTTTTAAAAATTATGTATAAATTTTTACGTTATTTAATTATTTTTGGCATTGTTTTTTTGTTTTCCGGTTGTGCAAATATGAATAGGTTTGAAAAAATAGAGTTTTCTGAAAGTAAGAAAATAATAGAAATACTGCCGCCTCAGGATAATATATTGGTTGGCGAAAAATTAACTTATAATGTTTACTGGACAGGTATTTATGCAGGCAAAATTGTATTGCATGTTAAAGAAAAGAAAGAATTTAATGATTCAAAAGCTTTCCACATTGTAGCTGAGACATTTCCCAGCAAGTTAATTTTTTTGATATATAGAACTAAAGATATTTATCATAGTTATATAGATGATGAAACTTTTTATAGCCATGGATATAAATTAATAAGAGAAGGTAAGATTAATGAAAAAGTTGAAGTTGTTTATGATTATAAAAATTTAAAAGCAAATATTCATGATTTTAATGATGGCGAAGAAAATATAGATATACCTGCTGAAGTCCACGATAGTTTGAGTTGTTTGTATTATTTAAGAACTCGTGATATAGAAGTTGGAGATGACATAGCTATGAATGTTAATGCTGACAAAAAAAACTGGGAATTAAATTGTAAAATAAAAGAATTTGGCAGGTCAAATATAATGGGATTGGGTAAGTTTTATTCTTTTATGGTTATTCCCAAGATAAAATATAAAGGTGAATATAGAAAAGATAGAGAGATTAAGATTTGGATAAGTTCTGACGAAAAAAAAGTTCCTTTATTGATTAATATAAATGTCCCTTTGGGTTATATAAGGGTTGTTTTACAGGATATTGAGTATGGAACCTGAGATTTTGTTTTGCCCGATTCGTTAATAAAATAGCTTGCACATTATTAGTTTTTTTTATATTATGTTAGTCGAATTGATTATATAGGTATTTAGTATTGATTTTAAAAAGAGGTCTATTGATGATAAAAAATGATATCATGAAGAAAAGTCTATCTGTTGACAAAAAAGAAATTCAGAAATTAAAGAGTATTATATCTAAATTTAGAAAAACGAACATAATGGTTATAGGAGATTTAATTTTAGATGAATTTATATGGGGAAACGTTTCAAGAATTTCGCCAGAAGCACCTGTTCCTGTAGTTTGCGCAGAAGAAGAAACATTTAGATTAGGTGGAGCATGTAATGTTGCCAGTAATATTGTAGCTCTGGGAGGTAATGCATATGTTATAGGGGTAGTTGGTGAAGATAAACGTAAGGATATCTTGATTAAGAATTTAAAAAAGAGAGGTATGAAAACAAGTGGCGTTTTAGTGGATAAAACTAGGCCTACTACTTTAAAAACAAGGGTAGTTGCAAAACAACGAAACCAACAAGTGGTACGTATTGACAAAGAGAATGTAGATTTTATTAGAGGAGAAATACTAAACAAATTAATCAGCAAAATTAAAAAGGGAATTCATAGCGTAGATGCTTTAATTTTAGAGGATTATGGTAAAGGTGTAATTACACCTGATTTATTAAAAGAGATTTTAGAATATACCAAAAATAACGGAAAGAAAATAATAGTAGACCCCAAAAGACATCATTTTAGTTATTATAAAGGAGTTACTTTAATTACACCTAATCAAAGTGAAGTTGAAGATGCAACTGGTATAAAGATAAAAGATAAAAAGACTCTTGAGAAGGCAGGAAAAACTCTTCTTTTTGATTTAGGATGTGAAGCTGTTTTAGTTACTTTAGGAGAGTCTGGCATGTGTTTATTGGAGATAGATGGAGAAGTATCTTATATAAAAAGTGTAGCTCAAGGTGTGTTTGATGTATCAGGAGCTGGAGATACCGTAGTTAGTTGTTTTGCTCAAAGTTTGATATCAGGAGCAAATTTAAGACAAGCTGCTTTGATATCTAATTTTGCTGCAGGCGTAGTAGTAGGGAAATTTGGTACTGAAGTCGTAACAAAAGAAGAATTAATTGAAAGTTTAGAAAAGAATAATAAGAAATGACGTGTATAGGAATAATACCTGCAAGATATAAAGCGACTAGATTTAAAGGTAAAATTATAGCAGATTTGTGTGGGAAGCCTGTTATACAATATGTATATGAAAATGCTGCTAAAGCCAAACTATTAAATAATGTCTTAATAGCGACTGATGATAAAAGAGTTAAAAATATTGCTGAATCTTTTAATGCAAAAGTTGTTATGACATCAAAAAAACATAATTCTGGGACAGAAAGGATTGTTGAAGTAATTGAAAAATTTCAAGTTAAGGCAGATATTATTATTAATATTCAAGGCGATGAACCTTTAATTAAACCTGAGATGATTAATCAGGTAATTAAATTATTAAAAGATGATGAAAGAATTAATGTTGCTACACTGAGAAAGAAAATTGAAGATAAAAAAGAAATTTTTGATCCCAATGTTGTTAAAGTTGTTGTAGATAAAGATGATTTTGCATTATATTTTTCACGTTCTGTTATACCATATTGTAGTGCTAAAAATAAAGAATTAGGAGATATTTATTATAAACATATAGGTATTTATGGGTATAGGAAAAATTTTTTGAAAAAATTCCTTTCTTTTAATATATCAAAATTAGAACAGTGTGAAAAATTAGAACAGCTTAGAATTTTAGAAAATGGGTTTAAAGTTAAAGTTTCTGAAACTCAGTATGAAACTATTGGTATAGATACAAAAAGAGATTTGAAGAAAGTAGAAAAGATTTTAGGTAACAAATAACAGGTATTAGGTAATTAAATTTCTTAATTATAATGAAAGAAGTTAAAGTAGGAGATATCACGATTGGTGGTTCGGATTTAGTTCTTATCGCAGGTCCTTGTGTGATTGAAGATCAATCTATGTGTATTCAGTTAGCGGGACAGATAAAAGAAATAACACAAAATTTAGGAATTCCTTTTATATTTAAAGCGAGTTTTGATAAAGCTAATAGGACTTCTATCGAATCTTTTAGAGGACCTGGTATAGAAAGAGGGCTTGAAATATTAAAGAAAGTTAAAAAGGAAGTTAAAGTAAAAGTCTTAACCGATGTTCATTGCCAGCAACAGGTAGATAAAGTTTCCGAAGTAGTTGATATTTTACAAATTCCTGCGTTTTTATGCAGACAGACTGATTTGATAAAAAAAGCTGCTTTAACAGGCAAGCCTATTAATATAAAAAAGGGCCAGTTTCTTGCGCCTGCAGATATAGAATATGTTATAGATAAAGTAGTTAAAAATGGTAATAATAATTTATTGATTACCGAACGTGGTGTCAGTTTTGGATATAACGATTTAATTTCAGATATGAGGTCTTTATTTATAATGAAACAGTTTGGTTATCCAGTAATCTTTGACGCTACACATAGTGTTCAAAGGCCTGGTGGTGGAAAAACTTCATCTGGGAATAGAAAATTTGTTCCCGTATTAACTAGAGCTGCGGTAGCAGCTGGTTGTGATGGTTTGTACATGGAAGTTCATAATAATCCCGACGAAGCTTTATCAGATGGCCCTAATATGATTACCCCATCGCAACTAAAAAGTATATTGACAGTTGTTAAAGAAATTCGCAGAGTTCTGGAGGATAATAATGTCAATTGAAAAGGGAAAACAAGTTCTTAAAATCGAATCAGAGGCAATAAAAAATCTTGTTAAAAAATTAGACAATCAATTTACTAAAGCAACCAATGAAATTCTTAAAGTTAAAGGTAGAGTGGTAGTTACAGGTATGGGTAAACCGGGTATAATAGCTCAAAAACTTTCAGCCACTTTTTCTTCGACAGGGACTCCGAGTTTGTGGTTGCATCCTGCTGATGCCATACATGGAGATTTAGGCAGAGTTACTGAAAAAGACATTGTTATAGCTTTATCTAATAGTGGGGAAACCGAAGAAATAACAAGATTGTTACCTGTCATGAAAAAGATAGGTAGTATGTTAATTGCCATAACCGGCAATTTAAATTCTACATTAGCTGAACATAGTAATATAGTTTTATATGCAGGAGTAAAAGAAGAAGCTTGTCCTTTGGGGCTTGTCCCTACAGCTAGTACTACTGCAATGTTAGCCATGTGTGATGCTCTTGCTATAGCAGTTTTGGATAAAAAAAATTTCAAAAAAGAACAATTTGCTTTATATCATCCTGGAGGCAGCTTGGGTAAAAAACTTTTACTTAAAGTTAAAGACATAATGCGTAAAGGTAATGCAAATCCAATTGTTTCCGAAGATAAAACTGTTAAAGAAGTATTGGTGTCTATTACCAGTGCAAGAGCTGGAGCTGCAACTGTTGTTGATAAAAAAGGCAAATTGACTGGAGTTTTTACTGATGGAGATTTAAGAAGACATATCGAAAAAGAAATGAATTTGTTGAACAAAAAAGTTAAGGAGGTAATGACTCAACAACCCATCACTATAGATAAAGAAAAATTAGCCCAGGAAGCATTGAAAGTTTTGAAAGATAATAAAATAGATGAAATTCCAGTTGTAGATAAAAAAAATTTTCCTGTGGGTATGTTGGATGTTCAAGATTTACTTAAAGCAGGAATAGTATAAGGTATATTTAAAATGATTGATGATAGGTTAAAATTAAAGAATAAAATAAATAAAGTTAGTATGGTTATTATGGATGTAGATGGAGTTCTTACTGATGGTAGAATTGTTTATAGTTCTAAAGATGAGTTGAAATTTTTTGATGTTCAAGATGGCTATGGTTTATACTTATTAAATAAATTTAACATTAATACGGCTATTATAACTGCCAGAAAAAGTAAAATTGTAAAAAGAAGAGCTAAAGATATGCATATATCAAGTGTTTATTATACACATGATAAATTATGGGCTTACGAAAAAATAAAAGATAAATTTAATTTGAAAGATGAAAATATTTGTTACATAGGAGATGATTTATTGGATTTACCAGTAATAAAAAAGGTAGGATTTTCAGTTACAGTTCCAAATGCTTTTGATGATATAAAAAAAGAAGTTGATTACATATCAACTAAAAGAGGAGGGCGAGGAGCAGTTAGAGAGATAGCAGACTTAATTTTGAAGGCAAAAGGCTTAAGGGATGATGTTATAAACATTTAATGTTAAAATAGAGGCATATTTATGAAAAAAGTTAAGTTCATTTTATTGATATTTGTGCTTGTTTTTTTCATTTACGGTTGCGCAACATCTAAAGCAATAAAAAGTGAGTACAACAAAAATAAACAACAGGATAATTGGGATACCAAAGAAGAAATTAAAACTATAGGCAAAGGGATGAAAACCGATTTATACAGTATTTTTATTTTGCCTATTAAGAATATTTTTACTGGCAGGATATTTAAGGAAACCCCTCAATTGACAGATGACAGGAGCTGCAACTAATTTAAATTAATCATCTTTGTTTCTGAATTTGTCTATTATATTTTTAATATCGGAACCTACTGATTTTGTAACTAATGTTGCTACATATATTAGTAAAGAAAACTGCCAACAATCTTCTGGTCCAACTATCAGGCCTGTTTTAATGTCTTCTTTTCTTTTAAGCAGCTCTAAGTAATGTTTTATAGCATCTTTCAAAGATTTTTCAATTACATCTAAACTATAAAGTTCGTTATTATATTTTAAAGAAGGAAATCTTATTCCTCTCATTAATAGAAAAGAACGCATGGTATCTTCGTTAATTTCAAGTTCTTTTTTAAAATCGAAACCTTTAAATTGGGGGAAATGGTCTGGTAAAACCAATATAGGTTTGTCTATAGATATTTTCCCTTTACGTATAACAGAATCTCCTATATTAACTTTTGATTCGCCCAATAATAAATATGGCAATTCCGTTACCTTAAAAGTATTTAAGTTTTGCAACTTTTGTCTTTTAATTTCAGTATTTTTTATGGCTTTTTCCCACTGTTTTTCCAAATTCATATTCTTCGAATCACAGATGAGCACAGATTGTATTTGAGGATTAGCACAGATATTAACTCAGTTATACTGAGGCTCATCTGCATATTTAATTTTTATCTATGCCAATCCTGGGTTTTTTACTATGAGC
>JAGYNU010000011.1 GCA_018399975.1 Candidatus Omnitrophota bacterium | reverse complement strand
AAAAAAGATATATTGAAAATTAAAAATCTCGAAATTTAAGGAAGGAATATATGAAATTCGTTATTTTTTTACATAAATTATTTGCAAAGGGCCTTTACATTGCTCAATTTTTTTATAATCTTCTTGTTTGAGCCGAGTTCTAAATTCTGTCCAAGGAAACATTTTCCCAGGGCACTCTGTAGCTGCGTCTGGAACCTGCCCATGTCCAAGTATATGACTTGCAGGAACTCTGTAATATTTTCTTAAAATATTCACTAATCTCACTAAAGAATTCATCTGCTTTTTAGTAGGCACAGTATCAGTAAAATCTCCAACCAAACAAATGCCTATACCTTTATAATTCATACCAGAAGCTTTACAATGTGCACCATCTATTTGTTTTATCCACCTGGGTGAAACTTCAATCTGGCCGTCTTCCTTACCCCTGGTTCCATTATCTATCACAAAATCATATCCTATCCCTCTATCCCAACCTCTTCTAAGATGAACTTTATCAAAAAATAAAGAATTCCCAAAATCTGTGGCACTATGATGAATGATTATGTATTGCCATTTGTTAGTTTTAAAAAGCGGAATTACTGTCTTTCCAGGATAAGCCTGAGGAATTAATAACACACTACCAGCTTTTATATCATAAAAATCTCTAATATTATTTGCTTTTAGTATCGAATCCGAAGAAACTCCGTAAGTTTTACTTATCCGCCATACAGTTTCCCCTGGAGCAACTTCATGATAAACATCATGACGATAAACAGGAGGTTTTTCAGGAATAGTATGAACGGTTTCAACCGAGGGTGGAGTAATTACAGTATACTCAGTATATCTTCTGCTGGCACAAGAAACAAAAACCAAAGGCATAAAAAATAATAACAAAACTGATAATATCTTTTTAATATTCATTTTAGTAAAAATAAATTATACAATATGAGATTGTAATTTTCAACTAAATTCGTATTAATAAAAATACTAAGTGCTAAATCTGAAATTTTAAACACCTGCCTGCCAGCCTGTCCGCCGCGGCGGGCAGGCAGAAATTCGAAATAATAATATTCCAAAACTATGCTAAGTGTGGCAAACAAATCAACTTAATTGGAATATCGAATAATTAAAAAATTAGCCCCCTTAAATAATGATTTTGAGTATAAAAAAATAAGAAAACTCGTACTTAACTATTCTATCATTTTGT
The DNA here is from genome assembly GCA_018399975.1 of Candidatus Omnitrophota bacterium. Classification (GTDB taxonomy): domain Bacteria; phylum Omnitrophota; class Gorgyraeia; order M55B152; family M55B152; genus M55B152. The sequence goes on along the minus strand of JAGYNU010000011.1, from coordinate 22,299 downwards.
TACTTTTTACCAATTTTATTTAACGAAGTGAAGAATTTAGATGTTCGGATTTAAGATTTAAAACCTTATATATTAAACTTAAAATTAATTATATCCCCATCCTGCACAATATAATCTTTGCCTTCTAAACGCAACAAACCCTTTTGCTTTGCAGTATTAAATGAACCTTCATATTCTTTAAAATCATTAAAACTTATCACTTCTGCTTTTATAAAACCACGTTGTATATCGGAATGAATTTTACCTGCTGCCTCCCATGCACTTGTCCCCTTTGGGATACTCCATGCTCTGGTTTCTTTTCCTTTAAAAGTAAAAAAAGATATCAGATTCAAAGTTTTATAAGAAGTGTTTATAAACTTATCACAAGCAGATTCTTTTATACCTAATTCTTTCATAAATTCCATTCTGTCTTTTTCATCAAGCTGAAAAATTTCTTTCTCTAATTCAGCACAAAACTCTATTACTTCAACATTCTGTTGCCTACACCAATTATCAAGTTTTTCGGACACACTCCTTTTTCCCAAATCCTTTTCATCTTTATTAAGAACAACTAAAAGTGGTTTCTGTGATAAAAATTTGAAACCGCTGATTAACTTCTCCTCTTCCTGTGAAAGACTCAATTTTCTTATTGGTAAATCTTTTTCTAACTCTTTTAATAATTTTTCTAACAAAATTAATTCTTTCCCATTATTTTTTATTCCCTTTTTTACTTCATCCTTTACTTTGTCGATACGTTTTTGAACCAAATCCATATCAGATAAAATTATACCTGTATTTATAATCTCAATATCTCTCAAAGGGTCTATATTGCCCATAGGATGGGGAACTATTTCGTTATTAAAAAACCTTACCACCAAACACAATTCATCTACATCTTTTAAATGCTTGGGTTCTATGCCATTTTCAATTTGCTGCATAGAAAATTGCATATCAACAAAACTTACTTTAGGAAAAGTAATTTTCTCAGGTTTTATATACTCAGCTAACAAATTTAATCTTTCGTCAGGAACTTTTACTTCTGCTATATCAAACTCTTTATAATCCCCGGGTTCTTTAGTTTTTGAAGTTAAAACCTCAAAAACCGTTGTCTTCCCGCTCTGCGGCAAACCTATAAGTCCTATTTTCATATCATTAAATTTTTAATTTCTGACTCAAAATATTCTTTAACCTTTAACCAACTTACAGATTTTAACATCCTTGGTATTTCTTCAGGTTCAGCATCATTAAAATATACTAAACTTTTCTGTATATGAATAATATTAGAAGCTAAAGCTCCATATTTCTTATCATAAACTTTAAATAATTCAGATAATCGATATCCAGATTTACATATATAGTATAAATCAATAAAATCTCTCTTTGCTCCTCGAGTTGCTATACTGTCTATTTTCATAGCAGCAATATCCCGAATATCTGCTATATCCAATGACAAATATTTTAAAGTCGGAAAGATTAATGGATATTTATATATAAAAAGACTAAAATTTATTCCTTCGAATTTACCTAAAACTGTTCCTTTATTTGCCTGTTCTTCATCAAATAAACCCAATTTTGACAATTCAATAGAAAAACTTTTTGGCACAAACTCCTTTGTTGTAAAAAAATCTAAATCTAAAGATATCCGATGCCCTAATTGGAGTGCTGCTGTTGTACCGCCTGCCAAATAAGCATCCTTTAAAATACCTGAACTACCTAATAGGGCCAGAATGTCTTTGGTTCCTTTGATGAGCGTCTCTTCAAACATAATACCTCCTCATGTGGAATATCTAATATAAGAGCCCAAAAATTGGCACTTTTTTTAGAAAATCCTCGAAAATTAGATAAGGTATTTCTTATTTCTTCTTTTTTAAAATTCTCCCACATCCAGGAAACAGCTTTTCTATCACCATATTCTAAAATTCGTTTCAATATATATACTTTGCGTTTTTCGAAGTTTATTTTATCAAAATCTACATCCCAGAAGTATTTTTCTAAGTATTTAGGTAAATTCATAATTTTACTTACATAGCAATAAAGACAATTTGTATTTAATTACCCGTAATAATTATTTTTTATTATAGCTCTAATCCATTTTTTCTTCAAATAAAAAATGGAAAGTCGAAGATAAATTCAGAAGGGATAAAATGAAAAACCTGTCAAAATTAACGACGCGGTAAACTAAAATAGTTTATATATTAAACTATTCAAGAAAGTACAAAATCTAAATTCTAAATACACCCAAATCAATGATTCTTTCTTCCCCACCTTCTGTCACCCAGTACATATCAACATTTATTAATATTCGATCCCCTGCTTTTCCTAAAGGAGTTATTACTACGTCAGTCAAATTATAATAATCTACATAAGGAATATCTCCCCCCTGTCCACCGACTCTTCCACTTGGACCCGCATATTTACTTTCATTATAAGTTAAAGCATGTAAATGGAATGACATAATTCCACCATATAACCATTTATCTAACAAATTACTATATGCTCCATTATGATTATGAATACTTGATTTAACAAAATTAAAATTCAATAAATGCTCATTATAAGTTATTACACCGCCGTATTCTGTAGAAGTATCCTCAACATCATTCATAACAATATTTCGCAATTGGTTTAAGGTTTCACTTGATTTTAATCCTTCATTCAATAAATATAACCTTAATAAAGCAATATTACTTAAATTTTCTAAATCAGGCCTCTCTGTATAATTTTCCTTAGCACCTCCACCCCATAAAGTTCGAAAAACCGGTTCTCTCTGATAAATACTTCCACAAAGATTTATCAATTTTTCCTTATCTTCTAACAAACCTTTTAATTCCGGGCTCTGATTTATTACACTTAAGATAAAAAGGTCGTTCGCAGTAAAATCACCATCAAATCCATTTATTAGTTCTTTTACTTCCTCAATTTCTCCAATAGTACCTGAAAGCTGTAATATAGGTTTTAATACTTTAGAATTAATATAAGTAAGATGAAAATCATTCTTTAGTAATTGATGTATTTCACTAAATTTATCAGAAAATAGTTCATCTTCCCAGAAAGAAGGATTTTCTTGCAAATTAACCCAATGACACAAGTCTAAAATAAAATCTAAATCAAACTTATCAGGCTCATAATTTAAACATTCGTTAACCACACTATCATGGAAATCTTTAAATTTTATAAACTCTTCTCCATTTAGATAATCAAAGTAAGGCCCTTGAATTAAAGAATAAATCATGCCTAAAGTTTTATACTCCTCTTCAGTAGAAGGATTAACAACCTTTAAAGAACTAAGTTGCAACACATTTTCAATCACATTTTCTATTCTTTCAATTTTAGATAGTCTAACTAAATCACTTAATGCATACATAGAATCAATATCCAAAAGCTCTCTATATTTATGGAAAAGAGATTTACAGATAGAAGAATTCAATCCTTCTGATAATACATTTAAATCACGATTTTCTATAAAATTTCTCCAAGCATATAATGACATTTCCATATCTATATCATCATAGTCCTGATTTAAAGTTTGAAGTAATTTCTGAAGGTCTTCATCTCCCTGTTCTATCACTTCTATAAATTCTTTTAAATCAAGAGATGGATAAAACCTAATCAAAGTTGTAAATTTAGCTAATAACTGAGCTTCGGAAGAAACAGCTTTCTCTAACATACTTGGTGAGCTTTTATATAAATCATAAATACTATAAAAAAATTCAGAAAATTTAGTTTCTTCATTTCTTTTTCCGTCCCAATAAATTTCTTTCATTTTACTGTATAAATCATAAAATTTCTCGTTTTTTATAACTTCCAGGAAACCTTCTCCTTGTTGAAATAAAGAAAATACTTCTTCAGATAAACTAGTTAACTGATATTGCGAAGTAAGCATCTCGTATATCTCCCAAGTAGTGCCAGAATTTAATAAATCTCTTTTTCCTGCTAATATTGCTAAATCAGTACTTTTTAGCTTAATATTAGGAAATTTTTCAAGTAACAGCTTAAAATTTTCATAACCATCAGAACTATCAAGTAGAGATTTAAATTCAGGAAACGAACTAGTTTTTAAATCATCTCCGTATTCATGCCAATAATGAATGAATTCTTCACTATAAAGACACTCTGCAAAATCTACAAAATTATATAAATCCTCTGGCCGCCACCAAGCTTCTAATCCATACCATTCTTCGCCATAATAAGAAACAATTTGATCATATAATTTTTGTACTTTAGTACTGCTTAGTTCACTTAAAAGTTCACCGCTTATTTCTTTTAGATCTGAAATCCATAAATTTTTTATACCATATTCTTTTAAAATTGAAAGTTGACTTATTGAATCTGAAGGAAATCTGCCTACAAAATTTGCGAATAATTGTAATAAATCCACATCTCGTGTATTAACACATAATATAAAATCAAAATTCTTCTCTAAAATATTATAAATATCTTTTGCCTTTTCAGAGCATAAAACATCATCTAAATGAAAATCAATATCATTAGCAGATAAATAATCCCAGTTGGCAAGAATACTTATTCCTTCTATGCTCATAGAAATATTCGGATACTGTTCCTTGAGCCGGTCATAAAAATCTTTTGTTTTATTTAAATAATCATCTATATTTTTAAAATAACTGTCATATTTAATTTCTTTAAAATCATCAAGATCACACGCATAAATTGAAATTTCAGGGAAATAAGTTCTTATTTTCTCGGCTAATGCTATATTTTCTTCTTCTGTATATGTCTCATAATCATTTGGACTCCAGAAAATTTCAAAAATATATTCATAATTACTGAAAAATCCCAGATTATATGAATCCTGCATAATCTCTATAAATTCAAGGAATTCAGGATCAAAAACAGTTTCTTTAAAAAATTCATTATATTCTAACTTTATAACTGAAGACAAATTTGCTTTTTCAAAGTTTAGCTGGGGAACTTGTTTTAATTGTTCTACAAATCTATAAAAGTCTTTTGAAAAAATCTGTTCTCTGGTTTCTTCCCAATCAGAAAAACTTGTAACTGCATCGTAATCCTCTTCGTCACATTCTATACCTAAAAAATCTTCTATATACGTTTGTAGAACTTCCTTTTCTGTAAAATGTGTATTCTCTAATTTATCTTCAAATGCTGCTTGAAGCTTTGCTATCCTTAATCCCCATAAAGATTTTTCTTCCGGTGAAGAAGACGATTTATAAAATTCATATGCCAAATCATAAAGTCTCCGAAGAGCTTCCGATGTATTACTTCCATATACCTGCTCTACAACTTCAACTGTATTAACATCTATACGCTCCCATAATTCAGACATATCTGAATTTTCAGACTTTTCTTCATTGGACGCAATCATAATTTCTAAGGGATCGCCTTTTGCAAATTCTGCATCTTCTAAAGCTGCCAATACTTCAGATACTGACACATCTGAAGAAAAAGTTTTATCTGATATATCCCCATCTAAACTCCCATCATTACCTAAATCTAAGGCTGCATTCACTGTACTACCATCTGTATTTAAATTATAATCTATTTTGATACCAAATCTATAATTAGGAGTTTCAATAGCCACGTTTGTAGATACCGGGTCTATTCCCTCATCTATAACATTAAATGTAGCATTTATCCCTAAAGAAGAATATAAAATATCAACGCTATCGTCAACAGCTACATTTAAATTAAGTGTCCCATCAACCGAGTCATATGTAATATCATTTTCTGTTATCTCAATATTATTTAGACCTAATGTACTATTAATATAATTATTAACATCATCTACATAATTTGATGTATCCGGATCATTATCAATAGGATTGATATTAGAACCATCGTCCAAATCATTACTCCAGCCCTTTTTTGCATTAAGATCATCAATAATACCAGTAGTTTCTTTTAAATCATCTTCTGTAATCCCGGTGCTATCATAGTAACTTTCTGTTAATCCTAATCCTCCACTAAAATCCACCATAGCATATACAAAGGTAGATATAGGTAAAACTGAAAGTTCCAGTACTATAAATATAAATGTTGCCCTATAAAATAAAAATTTCATAATATTATCCTCTTTGTCTATTTTTTTTCACAATTTTCATCTTAAAAATAAGCAATTTCTATGCCAAACAGATAAATTTATAAAATTATACACTCTGAAATTATAACTTATTTAAAATGAAATACTTATAAAAATAAATTAATAGTCAAATCCAAAATCTTAAATTTCCACTTTTAGATATGTTAAATAATATGTAAATTTTTATTACAAAAAAACAAAAAATTTACATACACTGATATTTATTGTTTACAATATAAAACTGCTGCGGTTGGTAATTTTGGTAAGCAATGAAACTGTAGAATCTAAAATTTATATTCCATTAATCTCATTTAATTCGTATCTTACTGCCTGCATAATAGCTAAAACTGCTTTTCTGATATCTTGTTCCGAACGTGTAGAAAAACAAAGGCGCATATAGTTAGAGTAGCTACCTTTTTCAACACCGAAAGGGCCTCCGGGAACAAAAGCAGCATAAATTTTCTCGCCTGCATATTCTTCCATTGTTTTACCCATTTCTACACCGTATTCTTCACCGGCTGTTTTAACCAAAAGTTCTTCTGTATCGATCACATCAGGTAATTTGACCCATACAAAAAGGCCACCTTTAGAAGGAGTATATTCTATATTTACGTCATAGACTTCTTTTGCTTCCTCTAAAGCATCACGCATAGCATTTTTTCTTTTAGTATAATTAGGTATTAAAACCTCATTTACATGATTGTCTAAATTAAATTCTTTATCAGTAAGAAATTTCGCAATAATAACCTGAACCATAGAATTGGATACTCCGAATGTAGTATTTTTAAAATTAGTGAGGCCATCTATTAAACCTTTATTTCCTATAATATATCCTATCCTCATACCAGGAGAGAAAACTTTTGAATTAGAAGTTAAATAAATAACTGTATTGCCTTCTTCATCTAAAGATTTAATCGTAGAAACTTTTTTCCCATCATATCTTAATTCACCATAAGGGTTGTCTTCTATAATTTTAATTTTGTATTCCTGAGCAATTTTTAAATATTCTTCTCTTTTTTCTAAAGATATAACATCACCGGCAGGATTTGAAAATGTGGGAGTTAAATAAATAACAGTATTAGAAAGTTGTCCTTTAGACATTTTATTTAATTTATTTCTTAAATCCTCCAATGTGTCTGTGTTATATGTTCTTACATCGCACCCTGCTGCTTTAAAAGCATTTGCTGCTCCTAAGTAAACAGGGGCAGGTGTAAAAATAGTCGCATTTTCTTCTCCCATCCTATTTAAAACCCTGGCAATTATATCTAATGCACTCTGGCTACCGCTTGTAACCAATACCTCGTCAGTATTTACTTCTATACCCTTGTTTTCAAGCCAATCTGCTATTGTCTCTCGTAACACACTATGACCCACTGGAGTTATCCTATCCAAAGACATACTCCATTCTTCAGGTGTCATGTTTTTTATTATATCTATTAATTTATCTTTAGGAAAAAATTCAGCAGCAGGAATCCCTCCGGCTAAAGAAATAACTTCAGGGCGTTGAGTAATTTTAAGTATCCCTCTTATTGCAGACTCGTTTAATTCTTTTCCTGTTTTTGAAAGAAAATAATCTAAATTCGAAGAATACTCTTCTGTTTCAGATGCTTTACCCTGCGGTTCAACGCCCAATTGCTCTTTTAAATATTCGGAAATTAATACCTGAGCAAAAGAATTAGGATGAAGAGTTTGAGCTCCTTTAGCCCATTCTAACTTTCGCATAATTCCATTAGCTCCTACTATATAAGAGGTCTGCAATCCCTTGCCTAAAACCGAATCAAGATTACCCATATATATTACAGTACCATTATCATCCAAAGCTTTTATATTAGGGTTAGAAGCATAATCCGAACCAACTTCAACAGCAGTAGCATCTTCTATTATAAAAAGGCCGTTTTCTTCAGCAAGTTGCTTTAATGCAATCACTTCATCCTCAGACATACAAGAAGAATCCGCATATATAAATTTAGCTTTAGAATGATTTCCGTTATTATAAAACTGATTGTTTTTTTTGACATCTTCTATGCTATTTCTTAATTCATTTAAGGTGTCACATCCTAAAATATTAGCATCATGATGTTGAAAATGCCCTATAGCTTTATCTGATAAATCACTATTTGTATATACGAAAACAGTATCCCCGGGATTAATTAATATTCTCGCTAAAGTATCAAGCATATCATCCCTGCCGTTAAAAATACTTATATTATCTTCATAATTAGCTTCTATACCTCTACCGGCAAGAATATTAGCAACCTGTCGTCTTAAAGTTTCATAACCTGTTGTAACGCCGTATTGTAATAAAGAAGTAGTTTTACTTTTATCTTCCAGGATAGACAAAAGTAGATTTCTTGCTGTTTCAGCTCTTTGAGAAATAGAAGGGGCAGCTTCGCGCACAAGACGAAATAAAGAATTTGTATAATAACTATCTCTTATTAAAAACTGGTAGGATAAAAAAAGATTAAAAGAAATAAATAAAAACAATATTACTGTAAGAATCGAAAACCTATTCTTCTTAGAATGCATATTAACTCCTTTGTTAATATAAGGTTTTTTAAACTTTATAAAGTACTCGAATTAAATATACCTAATAATTCTATAAATGTCAAGTTACTGAAAACATATTGGTTATGAAAAAAATATTTAGACTAAATAGAGGAATTTACTTTTTACAAAGCTGTTTCTTCTCCTGTAAGGAATTTAAGGGCTTGGAGATATTTTTGAGTAGTTTTTTTGACTATTTCGGCAGGCAATTCCGGAGCCGGGGGAGTTTTATCCCAATCTAAAGTTTCTAAATAATCTCTAACAAATTGTTTATCAAAACTATTTTGAGATTTCCCGGGTTCATATTCATCTTCTGGCCAGAATCTTGAAGAGTCCGGGGTAAGTATTTCATCTATAAGTATAATTTCATCGTTTATTTTACCAAATTCAAATTTAGTATCTGCTATTATTATTCCCTTGCTTTTAGCATATTCAGATGCTTTTTTATAAATCTCTATACTTATATTTTTTATTTTATTTACAATTTCTTCACCAATTTCCTTTTTTATAAAATCTTCTGTTACATTAACATCATGGCCTGCCTCTTCTTTTGTGGCGGGAGTAAAAATAGGTTCGGGTAATTTATCCGATTCTTTTAATCCTTCCGGTAATTTTATATCGCATATAGACTGACTTTCCTTATATTCTTTCCATCCCGAACCTGCTAAGTATCCTCTAACTACACATTCTATCGGAATGGGTTTTGCCTTTTTAACTAACATAGAACGATTAATTAAAGAATCTCGATATGTATCTAATTCTTCAGGAAACTTATCGATGTCAGTCGTAATTAAATGGTTTTTTACTATATCTTTTGTCCAATCAAACCAGAACTTTGAAAGTTTAGTTAAAACCTCGCCTTTCTTAGGTATAGCAGTAGGAAAAACAACATCAAAGCTGGAAATTCTATCTGTAGATACAATTAAATACTTATCTTTAAGGTCATAAATATCCCTTACTTTCCCTCTTTTAAAAAACTCAATATTATGAAAACTCGTCTTTTTTATCGTCTGGCACATATATTTCCTCTTCATTACTTTTATTAATAATCAACCGGCCTTATATAATCTTTATATTCTTCTCTTGCTTTTTGTAATTTCTGTTTTTGTTCTTCTAATAATCTAAATAGAATTTTTGGGGTATCATCTACTTTAGTTTTATATATATTTATAATTCTATCAATTTTTGCAAGATTTTCGGGGATTCTTAAAGTAAATTGTTTTATATAATCCTCTTCTAAATATTCTTTATTTAAAACTTGCCTGAATAGCTTTTTTAAGCTTTGATATTCTGGAATATATCCGGTAGGAGTTTTAATTGCATCCACATCATTATAAACTCGTAATTCCATCCACTTAAGCCATACAGCTTTATCTTCTACCTCGTTTAAAAATTTACCTTCTGAATTTCTTAAAAAATAATTAACTGAAAAAATAAGTGGAGGATTCTCAATATTGGTACCAAATTTTATATTATTTTCTATATATTTACCTAAAGGAATAGATACAAAAGCTAAATTAGCCATAGGATTAAATTGTCTTATTCCTGTTTCCCCCAGAGCAGCAGCAGTAGTTTCTGATTCTAAAGAAGCTGCCTTAGTTATAATACCATGTGTCCAATCAAAAGACTGTTCAACTGGCACCCATGTATCTGAATCTCTACCTCCATAAATTATGCCGCCTACTTCTACTCCATCAGGGTCATCTCTTTTAGAATCAAAATTATCCAAATATTCTAAATCAAGAGTTAATCTCGCGTTAGGATGTGAAGCTGGGATTTCATTACCTTCTTTATCTTTCTTTCCTTTATACCATTTACCTGAATGATTTATACCTTTATCAGGCATATCACCGTCTTTTCCAACCCAACATACATTTTTATCTTCTGTAAGTAAAACATTAGAAAAAATTATTTCGCCGGGTGAATTTAACACTTTCCATAAAATAGCATCATCTTTAGAATTAATCCCTTTTATTATACCAAACATGCCCTTTTCAACATTAACTGCTCTAATTTTACCCTCTTTTACCCTCATATAAACTATATCATCGCCTATAATACTTTCTCCTTTTATCATAGAAGTCGAGGTTTTACCACAAAGTGACGGAAAAGCTCCGGTAAAATAAGTCTTTCGTCCACGCGGGCCATGAACTTTCATAAGAAACATATGTTCCGTCAACCAATGTTCCTCTGAAGCTCTATTAATAGCAAGTCTCATAGCCAGTTTTTTATGTCCTATGGTATTACCACCATACTGAGTATTAGCACTAAAAACAATATCATTTTCTAAGTCAATATAAACACGCCTTTTACTAATATTTTTACTTATATTGTTTTCAAGTTCCCCCTGAGAATGAACAAATTTAAAAAACTTAGAAGAGTTACCTAATTTTTTAAATTCTCTATATCCCTGCCTGTAAAGAATATTCTGACTATGAGCTACATAAGCCGAATCAGTAAGTTGGACAGCCGGTAATGAAAATTCAGAATCAGTAGGCCCTAAACAAAAAAACTGTATATATAAAGTATGCTCTCTCATTATGTCTTTTAATATATTTCTAATTTCATCACAACCTTGCTTTTTTGCAATAGAGTTTATATAAGGTCCTAAATCAACGCCTTCCGGTAATAAATATTTTGTTTTCTCTTTATCACGCGCTTGATCATAATATCCATCAAAATGGACCGTATGTCCTTTAATAGCAGCTTCTATCTCTTCACCTTTTTTTAAGGCATTTTCTCTAATATAAGAAATATCTTCAGAAGAATCAGTAGATACAAAAATTTCTTTTGGATTACATAAATGGACATATTCAAATATAAAATTCAATAAATATTCATTATTCAAAACAACAAGTTTATTAAAACAATCTCCTATACATTTATTTTCTAATAAATCAATCTTTTCCATGATAATCACCTTTTCTAAATAGAAAAACAAATTTATATGATAAAATTATAACATATACATATAGTTTATTAAAGTAATTTAAAAATTACTATTTAAATATCTTTAAGCAAAATATTAGAAGGAGATTTTTCTATAAGATATGTAAAATTCTGCAAATGCTCAGATAATTTATCTAATTCCTTAGATTGTGCTACAGGAATATCTTCATTTCCATATTTTTCTAAAGCATCAATAACCTTTTTAATGGTAATATTATTAGTATCAATTGCAGGTTGATAGGCCTTTATATCATTAACTTCATCAAATGTTTCAGATATAATTCCTGCATTCGATAAATCAAAAATTATTTGACGAACTAATCGTACAGGAATTTCTAAAATATGCGAAATTTGTGTAGAAGACAAAGCTTCCTTTCCTTCAACAAAATTCTTTACAATTAAATTAACAACACGTAAAGATAACAATCTTTTAAAAGAATAGCTAATATTCAAGTGCTCAGTTTCAAATTCATAGGTTTCAACATTTTGATGTGCAAAAGATATTTCTGCACCAAAAAATAATACCAACCAACTTATCTGAACCCATATTAAAAAAAGCGGCAAAGCAGCAAAACTACCATAAATAGCATTATATTTAGCAACCCCTATTTGGAAATTTATATATCCCCATTGAAGCAATTGATATATAATCCCAGCGATAATTCCTGCTAAAAGCCCAGATTTAAATTTTACTTTTGTGTTGGGCATAAAAATATAAATAAATGCAAATAATCCGCATATTATCAAATATGGTAACACCTCTAATGATATAGAAATAACAGGACTAATTGTTCCTAAAAAGGAAACTTTATTCGTAACATATTCGACCTGACTTGTTATGGCAACAGTGATACTACTGGACAATATAAAAAGTATAGGAGAAATTAGAGTAATAGAAAGATAATCGCTAAATTTTCTAGCCCAAGTTCTTGAATTCTTTATACCCCATATTTCATTAAATGAATTCTCAATATTACCCAACACTCTTATAACCAACCAAATAAGAAAAACAACACCTATTCCTGCTACCATTCCACTTTTTGTATTTTCAAGTAAAGATTGAGAAAAATTTATAATCCTAACAATTACTTCCTCCTGTCCATGAAATTTTGTTAAAAGCTGTTGCTGTAAGATTTTTTCAAAACCAAAACCTCTCGCTATCCCAAATGCCATGGCTAATACAGGAACAATAGAAAGTATAGAAAAAAAAGTTAAAGCAGAAGCTCTCAACATACACTTATCTTCATCAAAACCACGTAAAGATAAAACTACTATTCTCAATTGCCTAATTAAAAAAGACTTTATCCCAGAAATTTTATTTAATCTTATTTTCCAAATATCAGTTTTTAAAAATTTAATGATTTTTGATATCATCATTCATTCTCCTGTTTTTATTTGGATAAAGCAGTTTTTATTTCCTCAGGCATGCGTATAGGTTTAAAATTCTCATCGACACACGCCAATATAATTTCAGCTTCAACCAAAACTTTTTCTTCTTTTAGAATCTTTTGTTTGAACACAACAGCAGAATTTTTAATTTTTTCAACAAAAGTTGAAATTTCAATTATATCCTGATATCTTGCAGGATATTTATAATTTATATTAACATTTCTAACTACAAAAAACACTTTTTTATCAATATAATTTCTCAAATCGATACTCTTATTTGAAAAATATTCTGTCCGCCCTTCTTCAAAATATTTCAAATAATTGGCATAATAAACCCCTTGTGAAATAATGGCTATATTTATTTCACGGGGTAAACAACTCCGCCACAATCTGTGTCATGATAATAAATTTTTTTCTTTATTTGCATGCCTTCAATTATAACCCTTTTTACTTAAAAATAAAACCTGTTTCTAAAGACCAAAACAATAAATCCAACTCTTCCATAGAAATATTTATTTTTTTAGAAAATTTTCTAAATTTATCTTCAATAATCAAATATTTTTTTTTACTCATAGAAACAGGAATATTCTTTATTACTTTATATTTCTCTAAATTGCGGAGTATATGTCTATCAAGTATCGCTATATCATACCCTAAACCTATATTCCTTAAAAAATGGCTAGATTCCTTATAACCTAAACCTTTTATATTCTTTACAAACCAATCTCTAGTTTTATATATGTCATTTATATCAATTTTATTTTTCATTTTAATTACACCACCACTATTTTTAAAAGATGACCTGGCAGCTACAATATAATCGGCTTTATTGTTAGAAAACCTTATACCTTTTAATTTAGAACGAATCTGCGCTTTATTTCCTTTTAATAAAAGATTGGATTTTATCAAATTTTCTATAGCTTTAGCACAATTAATAGCTTTAGATTGAGGAGTTAATATGCAAAAACATAATTCAAAGAATAATTCCTTATCTTTTTTATCAAAAATTTCTCTAAATTCTCTTATTCTATTTTTTATTTCATTCTTCTTAATTTTATAATTTCTTATAAGACTATTATATTTAATCATAAAATATTAAATTAACTAAAAAATTTTTATAAAATATAATAGGGATTCACTACTTTATTATATTTTTAAGTTCTAACAAATTATCTATTACAAAATTGGGATTTAAATTTATTACATCTTTACCTAATCCATAAGTAACCCAACAAGTTTTTATTCCGGAATCTTTACCCATTATAATATCGCTATCCATATCTCCAATTATAATAGTTTTTTTTCTATCAATATTAGTATTACGGGTTATTAACTTCTCAAAAATACAAACTGAAGGCTTAATACATTGTTTATCTCCTCCTATAACATCTTCAAAATGATTTCTTATTTTAAATTCATCCAATACAACTTCAGCAGATTCCTTTATCCTATTTGTAATAACAAATTTTCTCTTATCTTTATAATATTTCAAAATCTTTTTAACACTTGGAAATAAAATAGATTTATCAACACAATGGCTTAAATAATAGTTTACAAAAACATCTTTAACTTTATCAAAATCATTATTATTTTTTCCCCCTAAACTTTTCTCTACTAAATATTCTAATCCCCGTCCCACATATGAAATAATATCATCAAAAGGCCTTTCTTGTAATCCTAATTCACTTAATGCATAATTTATAGCATTAACAATATCATCACGTGAATCTATTAATGTTCCATCGATATCAAAAATAATATTATCAATTTCTACCATATATATACTTTCCTATTCTTTTTTAATTTGAGGGGTAAGACAGATTACTTCTTGGATTTTTACCATAATCATATACTCTGGTTTCGGTAAAGAAATTTCTGGATGCTTACTTTGGGGTTTTTTTTCTCTAATATTTTTAACAAGCCTTTTACTAGCTCTGCTATTTATTTTCTTATCCCAACTTTTTAAAAGTTCTGAAGTAAAATTTTCCTTTTTTACAATTGAAGCTCTTCCTTTAAGACAATATCCTTCAAATTTATACTCATCAACTGCAGTAATACTAATAGTCGGATTATTCTTAAGATTTAAAAAAGTTTTTCTTTTATATAAATCAAATAAATAAACTTCACCGTTTTTGTCTATTTGAACAATACCTTTACAAGAATTATGAATATTGCCCTTTATATCGATAGTAGAAACAATAGTATAAGACTGCCTCTTGAAAAAATTCACTATATCTTCTTTTAATCCAATCATAATCACTTAAATATATAAAATGCCTTCCGTATAAAACACCCTCTGTTTAGAGAGGATATTTTATAATTTTTGTAGCAAAATCTATTTCATAATCTCCATGTCTTCCTGAAGGCTTTCCAAATCATCTTCATGTTCTATCTCATCTTTTAAAATCTCCAAAACAATATTATAAGTTATAGGGTCTTTATCTTTCACAAAATCAGCTAGTTTTGTATAAACATCAATAGCACATCTTTCACCATCAATATTTTGTTTTACTAACGTTTTTACATAAGGATCCTCTGGCTTATCATATCCACAATTACTTTCTTTATGCAAATCTTCAGGAGCTAATACTGGAACTCCTCCCAGTTGCAATATTCTTTCTGTAAGCATATTAGCATGCCTTAACTCATCAGATGCATGTTCTTCTAACTCTGATACAACCGCTTCTCTCATGGGGCCTTTGGCGACTTTTGCTCCCAATAAATACTGATAATAAGCAAGCCATTCATCAGCATATGCCTTATTTAATCTTACGATTAATTCATTAACACTTAATCCGACAATTTCTTTACCCTTTTTACCCACTTTAAACACCTCCTTTAATTTATCAGTTCTTTTTTAAATTAAAAAATTTAACTTACTCCTTTAATTCCATAGGTTGTCCGCAACAAACAAGTTCTCCTCCACCAACTTTGGTAACAGTAACTTCATTACCACATACATTACATTTATACCTTTCTCCTACATTTTCTACTGCCATGATTTAATCTCCATTTTTATTATTCTTTATTTAATTCTTCGATTATCTCTTTTACTTCCTCATACCCTTCTGCATAAAACTTTTCTTCATCAGGAGCAAGTTCCTTTAAAAGTTTTAAAAATTCTCCTGCATGAACACGCTCTTCATCAGCAATATCTTTTAAAACTTCCTGAGCCAATTGGTTATCAGTAGACTCGGCAAGCTGCATATAAAGTTGTATTGCCTCATATTCTGCAGATATCATAAACCTTATAGCTCTAATCAACTCTTCTTCTGTTAATTTTTTATCATTTGCTAATCCTGAAAATGGGCTTCCAAAGTCCGGCATTTTACCACCTCCTTTTAATTTACTTCGTAAATACACAGATTAGCACAGATTTTAAAAAATTCACAGATAAACACAGATAAAAACTTACAACTGTTTACGTTGCATCATACAGGTATGAGTAAGTCACACTTAACATGATCCGTTGACGACAAATGTGATACAATTTTTAAATCTGTGTAATCGTTTTTCTTATAATTTATGCAATCCTTATCCGCCAATGTTTTTGGCGGGAGATACTGAACCTTTTTAAAGGTGAAGTGTCATAATGTTTAATGAAATTACAATTTACAGAATTTTATAACTCTATTAAATAAAAACCATCTATAAGTTAACACTTTACGCCTGGCGTAAAGTGTTAACTTAGCGCAGATTTTAACTGCATACCTCACCAATATTCCAAGTCGAATGTAACGGACAGCATAACAATATATAAAAATCACAAATCTATCTTTTCTATTATATTTTTTAAAGTTTCTGCTGAATGTTTAAACTGTTTTACTTCAGTATCGGAAAGTTTGATTTTTAAAAATCTCCTTATACCCTTTGCATTTACTACAGAAGGTATACTTAAACATACATCATATATCCCGTAATAATCATTTATCAAAACAGAAACAGGCAAAACAGAATTCTCATCTCTTAGAATAGCTCCAACGATTCTAACCAAAGCCAACCCTACAGCATAGTAAGTAGCACCTTTAGTGTTTATAATTTCATAAGCTGCTGTTTTTACTTCTTTAAAAATTTTTCTTAAAGTTTTTTCATGGTCAGAAGATCCTTCACATATCTCACAATATTCCGTTAATAACATCCCCCCAGTATAAGCTTTACTCCATACGGGTAGTTCAGTATCTCCGTGTTCACCTATAATATAAGCATGTACATTTCTCGGGTCTACATCAGAATGTTCACTTATAAGATATCTTAATCTCGAACTATCTAATACTGTACCAGAACCAAAAACTTGGTGTGAAGATAATCCAGAAATTTTCAATGTGGCATAAGTTAATATATCTACAGGATTTGTAACTACCAATAAAACAGCATCTTTGGTATGTTTTACTATCTCAGGAACTATACTTTTAAAAGCCTCGACATTATTCTGGACTAAATCTAATCTGCTTTCACCTGGTTTTTGTTTAACTCCTGCAGTTATAACTACCACATTCGCATCTTTGCAACCTTCAAATCCAGCAGAATATACTTCAGTAGGTGGAACAAAACTAGCACCGTGATTTAAATCCATACATTCGCCTCTGGCTTTCTCTTGATTGCTATCAATAAGCACTATTTCTCTAGCAATTCCGCTAATCATTAAAGAATAAGCAAATGTACAACCCACATTACCTGCCCCAATTATTGCAACTTTATTAGAAGAAGTTTTCATTTTACACCCTTTAAATGTAATTTTTGTTTCATTATCCGCCACAAACATTGGCGGACAAGAATTCGGACAGACAACTTACACTCACGGAGTTTATCCTGAGTTTAGTCGAAGAACCCTGTAAGTTGTGTCCTTGTTTAATAACCTGTGAAATTTTCTAATTTTATGTTTCCCTCACCTAATCTTAATTCATCTTTCAAAATAGCAACAAGACCCTCAACCATTTTAGGAGGCCCACATATATAAAAAATTCTTTCTTTATAATCAGGAATTTCTTGTTTTATCATATTTGGCGTTATCAATCCTTTCCTACCATTCCATTTGTCAGAATCTTCAGGAGAATCTAAAGTATAAATTACATTTATTTTATCACTCTCAGATTCCATTGTATCAAAATCTTTCTTAAACACAATATCTTTTTCTGTGCGATTCCCATAAATAACTTTTACATCTAAATCAATATTCCCATCAACAATATACTTACACATGCTTCTTATTGGAGTTACTCCTATGCCACCTGATAAAAATGCAATCTTTTTGCCTCTATCTTTCACATAATCTAAAGTAAAACCTCCATAGGGCATTTTAAGTTTAGCCCAATCACCTATTTTTAAATTATTTAAAGCATTTGAAAATTCACTTCCTGTTAATCTCTTGGTAAATTCAACATATTCTCTTTCGGCAGGAGAATTGGAAAAAGAAAAATGCTTTGTTCTTTCTTTGTCATTAATTTTTATGGTAACAAAGAAAAATTGCCCCGGTTTAAAATCAACTCTTTCTACAGGTTCAAACCTAAAACTTTTAACATTAGGCGTTCTTTGTATTATATCTAAAACCTTTGTTTCAAAAATTAACATTGTACTAATCCTTTATAAATCAATATCCCAAATTTGTCTCATAAAAAATCCAATAATAAAAGTTAAAGTAGCCACACCTAAACTAATAAAAGCCATTTCAGAAAATCTTTTCTTAAAAGAAATATCTTCGGCGATAGATATATAAAAAGTAAAAAATATAATTATTACAACTGCAATTATTATAGAACAAGCTAAACTTATATAAACATTTACAAAAAATAAAAACGGTAAAATTAAACAAAAAACTGTAAATAAATAAGCAAAACCTGTATATATAGAAGACTTTACAGGGTTTTTCGTATTATCTTCAGACTTTGTAGACAAATATTCAGAAGCTGCCATAGAAAAAGAAGCAGCAATACCCGTAATTAATCCTACTAAAGCTATTAGTTTAGAATCCTTTAAAGCCAATGTAAACCCTGCAAGAGCTCCGGTTAATTCTACAAGAGCATCATTTAAACCCAAAACAACAGAACCTATATAGCTTAATCTTTCTTCATTTATTAAACTAACAAGTTCATTTTCGTGTTCATTTTCTTCTTCGAAAATCTCTTTAGCTTCAGGAATTTCTTTAGATATTTCATCATAAGAAACTTGTGCTTTTTCTTCTCCTTTTTCCATAAGTTTTATACCAAAAGTCAAACCAAATATTTTTGATATCAAAAAATACTTCCAGAATTTAAACCTATAAGGTTTTACTTCTCTTTCTAAATATTTCCTCCAGAATTTATAATGTTTTAATTCATCTTCTGCAATATGGTCAAGAATCTTTTTATTGTGCGGATTTTTTATGGAATTAGACAATCTTTTATATACATAATATTCTGTTATTTCATTCTTTTGAACAATTAGAATTTTATCTTTTATTTTTTTACTTAACATCAAAATACCTCTTGTTCACATGAAGATACCATTTTATCAATCTCACCCTGTAATTCTTTAGGCAAACCCATTATAGTAGTATCTAAAAAACCTCTTACAATAGCAGCTTGAGCTTCGCTTTGAGTAAGCCCCCGTGCCATAAGATATTCTATTTCTTCTTTTGCTATTTTACCTATTGCAGCTTCATGCGACATATCTACATCTTTAGTATTTCCTTCCAATTCTGGAATAGCACGAATAAACCCTTTATCTCCTAACATAAGCCCTTGACATTCTAAGTGTGCCTTTACATTTGGAACTTCTCCTTTTAAATAACCTCTTGCTACAACATTTCCTCCACTACTAACTGCTCGGGATATAATTTCGGACTTTGAACCTTCTGCACCCAATATCACTCTTGCACCTACATCTATATTTGAACCAAGATGAGAAAAAAATATAGAATTATATCTTGCTGTAGAATTTTTTCCGATTAATTCTGCTTTAGGACACATTTGTACATCCTTTACAGGTTTTAAACAAATATAATTCGATAAGAAAATACCATCTTCTTCAACCAAAGTCATCGTTCTTGGCCTCACTATTACATCTTCAGCCCAATTATGTATCATAGTAAAAGTTAGCTTTGCTCCTTTTTTAACATAAATTTCAGAAATGCCTATATGCAATCCTCTTTTTACATTTCTAGACCTCGCACATCCAGTTATAACCTGAAGCTCTGAATTTTCCTCGGCAATTATAATATTATGAACATTCTGTATTATATTATTTTCATTTAAAAATAAACAAGACTGTAAAGGATAGACAGCTTTCTCTCCGGGTTTAGCTCTCAGAAAATAACCATGGTGAGAATTATTTTTAACCTTTTTAGTAAATTCATCTTCATTAAAAGATATTAAATTCCAATAATAATTTTTTAACCAGCCATATTTATCAAGAGCATCGGTTATATCCATTACTTCCAAGCCAGGATAAAGACTATTAGAATGTACTACACTATGATTTATTTGAATAAATGTGCCTGATCTTTCTTTAGAATCTGGGTCCACTCCAGCTTCCAGCATGTTTTTTTTCTGGTTTTTATTAATTCTACTTATATCCTTGAGGTATTTCTCATTCTTTGCTCTGCTTTTATAAGAACCAAAATCTACTTTTTTTTTCTCACTTTTTCTTTTAATTTTTCGTCTTCGCATTGTACACACCATTCATATCCATGTTTTTTTACAGTTTTCAAAATTTTATTAGGATCTCCTATACAACAAATCCTCCCCCTTACTAAAACACATCCTGTATCTGCCCTAACATAATCAAAAATATAACCTGTGTGAGTTATAATTAAAGCCGAATTATTAGGGTCTTTTTCAAGAATTTTATTCATTATATTACCTACTAATGCCACATTCTCTAAATCTACTCCAGATTCAGGTTCATCAAAAAGGCTAAGAGAAGGTGAAAAAGCCAACAATTGAAGTAACTCAAAACGCTTCAATTCTCCGCCTGAAAATCCTATATTTATATCCCTATCTAAAAATTTTTCCAAGTTAGTTTGTTTAAATTCTTTATCAATATCAAATGTCTTCTTACTTATCAATTCTATAATTTGTCTACTTTTGATTCCCTTTATTGAAGGAGGCCTCTGAAACATCATACTTATTCCCATACGAGCTCTTTTATCAATAGTTAAATCATTAATTTTTTTACCTTTAAATACAATATCCCCTTTTTTTATATTAAAATTAGAAAAACCCATAATAGCCATAAGTAAAGAAGTCTTGCCAGAACCATTAGGGCCTAATAAAGCAAATCTTTCACCTTCTTTAATCTCAAAATTTATATTTTTTAAGACTTCTTCTCCCGAAACCTCTACTGTCAAATTTTTAACTTTTAACATATTTTTGGTTATTTTACTTTTATCTCCGAAAAATATTTTTTAACTTGTTTTTAAATAACAACTTATAATAACAATTATTTTATCAATAATCAAACTTAAAATTTATTTTAAACAGATATTATATTATTATTTTTAACTACAAAACAAATTTTTTAAGATTCTATTTTTATATCTTTTAATTCTTCCCATAACCCATGCAAATTACATTTGGTCCATACTTTTAAAGGCCCATGAGCATGAGAAAGTTTTACTTTAAACTTTGCTATTGGATAACTTGTGCCACCGTTTAAATGGACTCTACCTAAAAAAGTATCTCCACAGTAAAGCTCTACCCATTCAATAAAATGAGCTGGTTCATTCGGATGCTCTATCCCTTCAATTCCTCCTATTTTAACTTCTACTTCAAAAACCTCGTTTTGTCTTACTTTACCTGGCGCCTGTATAACCGGAAGATGTTTCTTCTCTAAATCAGTTAAGTTATTTCTATCCTTAGGCACATTTACCCCGCAAAGAATATCGTTACCACAATTGTTTTCTGCTTTTAGCATAGCATTCCCCTCTTTTAATAATCACATAATATATTTCAATAATTAAAACAAGAATCATTAAAATACTGTAAAGATGCCAAGCTAACATTTTCTAATTCTGAAACAACAGCTTTCTGGATTCTTTTTAATTTTTTTCTAAGCTTACATAACTCAATCCAAGGACAAGTTTTACCTTGAATAACACAATTACTCAATTCTATTTCACCCTGAAATATTATAATTAATTTAAATAAAAATATCTTGTCTAATGGTTTATTTAATGCAAACCCTCCATTTTTACCTTTATAAGACCTCAATATTTTCTTTTTACTTAATTTTTGTAAAATTTTCCTTAAAAAAGAATGAGGAATTTTTAAACTTTTAGCGATCATAGATACAGAAACTATATCTTCTTTTTGCTCATCAATAAATAAAATTGCTTGGATAGCATATCCAGTATCTTTTGTGATTAACTTCATTGGTCTTTAATTATTTTTTCTAATTAGTTAATTTTA
>JAGYNU010000109.1 GCA_018399975.1 Candidatus Omnitrophota bacterium | reverse complement strand
TTTAAAATTAGATACCTAAAGCAAATTCCCTACCGAATTCAAGTAATTTATCTACTCTTTCTTTAGTGTGAGCCTCAGAATATATTCTAAGTTTAGGTTCTGTGCCAGATAATCTAAATAAAAGCCAGCTATCATCTTCACAAATAAACTTTCTACCATCATAATTTTTCACACTCACTACTTTTTGATTTAACAAATAATTAAACGGTTTATCATCCAATTCATTAAACAAAAGACTTTTCTTATCCTCGGGATATTCCATATCTATTCGAGAATACTCATATTTTCCGAATTCTTTTTCAATCTCTTTTTTAATTTCTAATATATTTTTCTTTTTGTAAGCTATCATTTCGAGAAGTAATAAACCAGATAGTATACCATCCCTTTCAGGTATATAATTTTTAAACCCTATTCCACCTGATTCTTCTCCTCCGATTAAAACATCTTCTTCTTGCATAATACTGCATATATGCTTAAATCCAACCGGGGTTTCTTCTATTTCTAAATTATATTTTTTTGCAATTTTATCAATTAAGGTGCTGTTAGATATAGTTTTAATTACTTTCCCAGACATTTTCTTGTCTTCTATAAAATGTATCAATAACATAGACAAAATCCATCCAGGCGTAATGAAATTACCGTCAGGAGCCATAGCCCCAACTCTATCAGAATCTCCGTCAATGGCAATTCCTATATCATAATCGCCTTTTTTTAAAACTTCAGATAGTTCTTTAAGATTTTCAGGAATAGGTTCTGGATTAACACCTCCAAAAGAAGGATTAAAACTATCATTTATGACTTCAAATTTTATATTTTCACTATTAATTATGACATCAAAAAAATGATCGCCAGTTCCATGCATAACATCAACCACAACATTTAAATTGCTTTCCTGTAGTAAATTTAAATTTAAATATGAACGCACAAAATCGATATAGTCTTTACTAATATCTTTAATTGTTATAAGAGACTTTTCTTTGCCTTCATTAAAATCAATAATCTTGGGATTATTTTTATTTAAATAGGATTCTATTTTTTGGGTTATTTCAGGTGTAGATGAACCAGCATAATGAGCTTT
>JAGYNU010000108.1 GCA_018399975.1 Candidatus Omnitrophota bacterium | reverse complement strand
TACAAGTTGCAAGTAACAAGATACAAGAAACAAATAATAACCAAATTACAATGACCAAATAAAATCAGAGAAGACAACAAATGACGAAATCCGAATGACGAATGACGAATTACAAGTTACAACAAGCTACAGGTTGCAGGCTACGGGACAACAAAAACAAACAACGAATAACGCGAATGATATAGGATATTGGGTAAAAAAAATTATCTAAATACCCTAAATAGTCTGAAGTCTGTTTTCTGTTCTCTGTTTTCTGTAGTCTGATTGACTAATTGATCTAAAACAAGTAGAAAGTAGGAGAGTAACAAGTAGCAAGACATAGGACGTAGGACATAGGACATAGTGAGTCGTCCTGAAATAGGTTGACAGAATTTTATAGTTTCTATTGAAGAATAACTTTTGATTTAAAAAGGAGAATTTTAGAGCATAAGAAAGGTAAAGTTCACACTACTCAACGATTTAAGAATCCGAAATTAATATTTAGTGAGAAATTCATTTCTGAGATAGATGCCAAAAGGAGAGAGAAGTATTTTAAGAGCAGTAAAGGGCGGAAAGTTTTAAGGCTTAAGTTGAGGGATACATTGGGGAGGAAGTAATTGCCCGGTGGTGTAATCGGTAACACGCTTGATTCTGGATCAAGTATTCTTGGTTCAAGTCCAGGCCGGGCAGCAGATTATTAATGGATTAAGAAGGACTACTCTAACCCAATGCTGTGCTACGTTCTAATTCCGGGCTGCCATGAACCAGAGCAAAGCACGGTTCACGGCAAGGATCCGTTAGTGAAGGTTCAAGTCCTCCCCTCCCAGCCAACCTTGACGCTCAGGCGAACAAAGATAAAGGTAATTAGGCGTTTGCTTTTATTGCAACCATAGCTGAAAAGGGTGCTGATAAAATATGAATCAAGAAGAATTTTCAAAACTCAAAGAGCTAATCGTTCAAGATAAAATTCTCTTGGAAGTGAGTAGGCCTTATAGGGGAGCTGCGTTTAGTGGTAAAGCAGCAGGATGTTTATACACAGTAATTAATTTTATTGGATTAGTATTCATAATAGTTTTTCTTATTAGAGGCAAATTTTTATATTCTCTTTTTGTGCTCATAGGTCTTTTTTTGCTTTTTAAAGTTTGGTCGAAAATAGCTTTTTATTA
>JAGYNU010000107.1 GCA_018399975.1 Candidatus Omnitrophota bacterium | reverse complement strand
ATAAATCATATAATCTCAAATGACAAAAGACGTTGAAAGTTGAGGGGTTGCGTAGCTGGAAACGTTAAGCGTTAGACGTCTATCGTCAAAATTTAGTTTTTATACGCAACCGTAAAACGATAGGCGATTCGAGTTACGCAACCGAATAACGAATGACGTTCACTAATATATTTTCTTCTAATAACTGAACTATTACGTTCTTAAATAGGCTAAAGTTATACCATGAGTTTATTGCAAATAGAAAATTTAACTGTCGGTTACTCTATGCAGAATTCAATAAGAAAAGTGTTAAAAAGTATTTATTTAAATATGAAAGAGAAAGAAATTTTTGGCATAGTGGGTGAATCAGGTAGCGGAAAAACTACCTTGGGGCTTTCTATAATAAATTTACTGGCAAGAAATGCTTTGGTGGAAACAGGAAGGATAGATTTCAAAGAGAGTAATTTGTTGGCTTTAAAAGAAAAGGATATGGTTTCTGTAAGAGGCAGTCAAATAAGTATGATTTTTCAGGACCCTTTAAATGCATTAAATCCAGTTTATACTGCAGGATTTCAAGTGAAAGAAGCGATTAAAACACATTTAAAAATAAATTCGAAAAAGGAATTAGAGAAAAGAATGCTTTTTGCATTTGAACAAGTGAGATTAAAAAATCCTGAAAATGTAGCTTATAGTTATCCTCATCAGTTAAGCGGAGGGATGAGGCAAAGGATTATGATAGCTCAGGCCATAAGTTGCAATCCGTCTCTTTTAATAGCCGATGAACCTACATCTAATTTAGATGTTACGATTCAAAAAGATATTTTGGATTTGTTTAAAGAGTTAAGAGATAAACTAAATCTTACTATACTTTTAATCAGCCACGATTTAGATTTAGTAAATTATGTGTGTGACGAAGTAGCAGTTTTAAATAAAGGAAAGATAGAAGAAACAGGTGGTAGTCAGGATATTTTCGAACATCCTCAAGCCGAATATACTAAAGAGCTTATAAAATCTAACGAATTTTTCAAAATATAGGTTTTTATGAAAAAAGAAAAAAATATTTTAGAAATAAAAGATTTAACTAAAATTTTCCCAGTAAAAAGAGGGGTTTTTTTTAAACAGGTAGGCGAGGTTAAAGCCATAGATAATGTATCTTTTAAAATAGAGCGCGGTTCTACTTATGGTTTGGTTGGAGAGTCGGGTAGCGGCAAAAGCACTCTGGCACGGAGCATATTAAAACTTATCGATTATGATGAAGGGGATATAATTTTTAATGGTGTGAATATTTCGGATTTAGACGAGAAAAAGTTTAGGCCTTATCGCAGTAAAATACAAATCGTATTACAGGACCCTTTAAATAGCCTTGACCCAAGATATAAAGTTAAAAATATTTTAAAAGAAGCTTTATTGCTAACCGGTATTTATAAAAATCCGAGAGCGTTAAAGGAACGTGTGGATGAACTTCTTGAAATGGTTAATTTATCCGGTATTTTAAAAGATAGTTATCCTTATCAATTAAGTGGTGGCCAGTCTCAACGGGTTTGTATTGCAAGAGCTTTATGCGGTAATCCGGATTTAATAATATGGGATGAACCAACTTCCGGATTAGATATTACTACAGCTTCCAAATTGTTGAAATTGCTAATAGATATTCAAAAAGAATCAAATATAAGTTATCTTTTTATATCTCACGATTTAAAAATAGTAAGACGTATAAGTCATATAATTGGCGTAATGTTTAACGGTAAAATAATAGAAGAAGGGCTTGCAGAAGAACTTTTTACTAACCCCATTCAAGCCTACACTAAAAAACTTTTAAAATCCTCATTATTTGAATAGACAGAAAACAGCCCTAAACCAGAACGTAGTACGGTTTAGAGCTGCCATGAACCGTGTTTTGCTCTGGTTCATGGCAGAAAACCCCGTAGAAATAAAATTTCACGGGGCAGGCAGAAGACAGATTCGCTTTAAGCTATGCTTAGCTAAGAGATATTCTACAATCTCGTGAAATTTATAAATTTAAAAGTTTAACATCATTAGTATTTTAAATCCTAAATCAGAATTTCTAAATACTAAACAATATTTAAATCACATATACTGCTCCCCATTAAGAAATAAGAT
>JAGYNU010000106.1 GCA_018399975.1 Candidatus Omnitrophota bacterium | reverse complement strand
ATCATTAATCTGTGATAATCCCTGCCTGCCGGCAGGCAGGTGTGTATCTACGAACGTAGTGAGTAAATACCCCACAATGATTTGCTTTGCAAATCAAAACTTGGGGGTTAATTCGCACATACAACTTATGTTGCTTCACTCCATAAGTTGTGTGCTTCCGCCTACGCTAATCTACTCTTTTTCGTGATTAGCTTCGGCGGATTAATTCGGTCATATAATTTACGTCACAATCTGCCATAAGGCATTGGCGGACAGGCATTCCGTAAATTATGACCTCATTGAACATTAAAAGGAGGTGGGTTATGGCGTTTAGAGGTAGTAAAAACAAAAAAGAAGAGGGTATAGAAGAAAAAGTTTTAGATGTTGATGCGTCTATGCAAGGAAAAATATCTTTTAGAGACCCTGTTAATCTTAAAATAAATGGAGAGTTCGAAGGTGATTTGGATACTAAAGGTAAGTTAATGATTAATAAAAATGCCACTGTTAATGCTGAAATAAGAGGAGAAGTTATTGAAATTTCGGGGACTGTTAATGGTAATATTTTTGCATCTGAGAGTTTAAAGTTAAAATCTTCAGCTAAAGTTAAAGGAAATTTGGTTACACCTGTTTTTTCTGTAGAAGACGGTGCTATTTTTAATGGTCAATGTGATATGAAGTCAGTAAAAATTTTCGATAAAGAACCTGAAATTGAAAAATCCGAGATATCATCAGAAGAGATAATAGGTGGTGATTTCATGGATGTTGGAGAATTAGCAAAATATATCGATATTGACGAGGATTCAATATTGAAATTAATCGACCAGAAAAAGATTCCTGTCAAACGCATAAATGATAATTGGAAATTTGACAAAGTTGAAATCGATAGATGGATTTCTTCCAGTTAATTTACAATTGATAGTGTAAAATCATTTCAATATGAGTGATAAATTCCTAAATATAAAACAAGTTAGTAAAATTTTACATTTTTCAGAGGAAGAAATAGAAAAGTTAGTAAAAGAAAGTAAATTGCCTCATTATAAGATTGCAGGCCAATTTATCAGGTTTAAAGAAGATGAAGTCTTGGGTTTTCGGGATAAAATGCTGGAATCCGAAGGCAGTCCCTCTGAAAGTGAAGAAGATGAAGATTATGAATATACATTTACTGAAAAGTTAGTAGATTTTTTATATTTTAACGATTTTTATATACTTGCCATTCTTGCGATTTTTTTAATTTTGTCTATTATTTTACTTGAAGTTTTCTAAAAATTTCTATAAAAAACAGTAAAATTACCCCTCTTAAAAAAATTAATATAAACACTTGACATTTATAAGGTTATATGTTAAGCTTGTAACAAGTATGGATAACGCCGAAAATAGACAGATTGGTGTTTTATTTAAATCAGCTGTTTTTATAATTTCAATATTACTCTTAATGCCTTTTGTGGCATATTCCGATGATGTTGTTTCTCCTTCCTATAAGCACTCGACTTTGGATTATATCCGACAGGTTAAAGATTCTTTGGGAATAGATGGGGAAAGTATGTCAGAAAGAGTTTCTGTTCCTGTTGAAGAGCAGCCAGAAGCTATAATGTATTCCGAATATGATGAAGAAGTTTCCGAGATTGAGGTTTTTGAAGCTGTTGAAGATATAAAAAAAAGCCAGCAACTTGGTATAGAATCGGATTTATCTCTTCGAAGAACTAATGTGGAGTATTTGGGCACTTCTCAAAAAGAAATTTATCCCGCAGAAGAAAAAGGTCCAAATGTAGTTACAAGGTTAGACCCTTATCATCCCAAACATGAAGATTTTAAAGTTCCTTACTATAAGGATAGAGAAGGTTTAAAAATCCATCCATGGGTAGGAGTTAGAGGTGAATATAAACAGGATGAACAGTTAGTAGGTATAGAGAGTTTAATTATGGAAGCAAAGGAGTTAAATCAAAGTACTGATGAAGAATTAAGAGATTATATTTCGTCTAACGATAAGCATTATACAAGAGGTGAATTAATTCTTCATTATAAGGAAACCTGGCCTAAATTTACTTTTATACACCATAATGAAAGGGTAACCAGACAGTATGAGGCAAAAAAGTTGTGGTCTTCGAATGATATATACTATGATAATTATGATAGAAAATATTATAAATTAAATTATACTATACCTAATTTGCCTTATATAGG
>JAGYNU010000105.1 GCA_018399975.1 Candidatus Omnitrophota bacterium | reverse complement strand
AAACCCTATCATCTTTTTCTAATTCTTTATTATACTTTACTTTAAAATAAAGCTCATCTTTACCTACTAAATTAAGATGCCACCTTTTAATAAAAGCACCTAAATCTAACCATACTCTTTTCTTTTTATTATCAAACTGAATTTCTAATAAAACACATCCCGCTTTCTGCCTTGGGGGTATATTTTGTAATTCTTTAGTTAAAGATTCATTTTCTTTAACCTCAATATTTAATTCTTCCGCTCCCTTTAAAAAATATAACCATTTAGACATAGTTCCAAATTTAGAATGTTTGATTTTAATCATCTTATTTCCTTTATGTTAGGCATTTTATTAACCGTTTTAATTAGATTTTTATAAGTATTTCTAATATTATGTAAATCTACATTATCTACATCTACATAATTTGTAAGTCTATTTCTTTTAGTAGGTAAGATAAAATCCCAACCTACAAATTCTTTTATTTTATCTTTACAATTCCAAATGTTACTATATTTAATTGCTAACACTTCATGTTTAATAGGATTAGTCCAACTATCAAATATCTTTTCAAAATTACAATCATCTCTTTTATACAAATCTATATCTTTTAAATCTTTATAACATTGGCAATTTCTCATAGAATTAATATCCCATCTTCTTTTTCTATAACTAATAACACTCTTTATCACATCTCCAAATAAAAAGATAGCTTTATCACAAACATTTACATCTGTTTCTGGATAATGTGTTTTATAAACTTTATTAGCTTGCTTTTGAGACCAACTTCCTTTAGGTTCTAATCCTTCTAATGCTCTTGCTAATAAAGTAGTTCCCGTTCTGGGTATTCCAGCTACAATTATTTTATACATTCTCTTTTCCTACTAATTCTAAATCATAATCTACCATTTTGCTAATTAACTCTTCAAACTTAACTTTAGGTTCCCATCCTAATACTTTTTTAGCTTTAGAATAATCTCCTGTTAAAACATTTACTTCAGCAGGTCTATAAAACTTAGGGTCAACTTCAACATAATCTTTATAATTTAACCCTACTTTATTAAAAGCTATTTTACAAAATTCTCTTACTGAATGAGTTTCACCTGTTGCTATAACGTAATCATCTGGTTTGTTTTGTTGTAACATTAAATAAAAAGCCCTGCAATAATCAGGAGAATAACCCCAATCTCTTCTAGCATCTAAATTGCCTAAATAAAGTTTGTCTTGCAAGCCATGATAAATCTTAGCTACTGCATGGGTTATTTTTCTAGTAACAAATTGAGTAGGACGATGTTCACATTCGTGATTGAATGTAATAGAATTACAAGTAAATAAATTATAAGCATTTCTATACATTTTAACATTAAAGAAACAAGCTACTTTACCTATTGCATAAGGGCTTACAGGATTAAAAGGAGTATTTTCGTTTTGAGGAGATTTTAATACTTTTCCGAACTGCTCTGACGATGAGGCATGAAAAAACTTACACTCTGGCAATATGTTTTTAAGTATATGTAATAAATTAACAGTTCCTTTAATGTTACTATCTATTATTTCAAACTCGTTCTTAAAAGAAATACCTACTTGTGATAGAGCAGCCAAATGATAAAGTTCATCTGGTTTTACTTTATTAATAATCTCAAACATTCTATTATAATCTCTAATATCCCCTATAAATATTTCTATCTCATTTTCTATATCTGATAGTCTATTATGCCTGCAATTACCACTATCACAAGATACTCTTCTTTCTATACCATATACTTTATATCCTTTCTTTAACAAAAACCTTGCTAAATTAGACCCATCCATACCACTAGCTCCAGTAATTAATGCTTTTTTCCCCATAACTTATCATACTCCTCTTTATTCTTTAAATAATACTTTTTATAAAAATCATATCTAGGTTTCTTTAAACTTTTATCATGGAACATAGAAGTTTTACCGGTAGCACAGGGCAAATCTTCATAATTATTAGTAGGTACTACCCATTTAGGAACTTTAGGATAAACTTTCATTTGCCACCATAAATCATCTACGTTGTTATGCATTCCTCTACAATCAAACCCAAAATACTTTCTTGGGCTATAATAAACTACTCCGACAAACCCTACTCTTTTAGGTTGTGTTAGTTTATCAGACCTATAATAAGTAGTATCATTTCTATAATGAGTTCCATGAAAAGTTC
>JAGYNU010000104.1 GCA_018399975.1 Candidatus Omnitrophota bacterium | reverse complement strand
AAGCATAGGGTTAATTTAAAATTAAATACTATGTGGGTAGATATAGATGATTTTATCCACCAGTTTTATCCGGAAATAATTCCTGGAATAAAAGGAGATATGAAATTGAAATTAAGTTTAAGTGGTAGCTTTAAAGATCCTGATATTAATGGAAATGCTATTGTTAAAAATGGTATAATAAATGAGTCGGTTTTTAGAATAGCCGAACTTAATTTTAAGGGAGATAAAGAACGTTTGAAATTCTATAATTCAAAGGTATTTCAAGAAGATAGTTTTTATGATATTCATGGAGAAATAAATTTAATTAAAATAAAAAAGCCCGGGTTTTTAGAAGAAATGGAATTAGTTTCTACAAATAAAGCATTTACGTGGAAAGGATGGACTTTTTCAAATGTCGATGAAGAAGGAGAAGTTGAGTTAGAAAAAATTTTAGGTAAAGGTTTTAAAATCGGCTTTAGCACTTATTTAAACAACCAACTTGAGTATGAAAATAAGCCTACTATGGCAGAAGATGGCTTAGAATTAGAATATTCTTTGTCTCAAGATAAAAGTTTAAAACTAGAATTCAAAGAAGATGAAGAAATATTAAGATTGCAGAAAAGTATTGAATTTTAATTAGTTATGTTTAGAAGAATTTTATCAAAATTAGGACAAAACTTTATATCTTTTTTCTTTTATATAGGGGATATGAGTATTTTGTTAGTCGATACTTTTATTGCTTCAATTCTTCCTCCTTTCAATAGGAAAAGAATTACAGAGCAGATGAGTAAAATTGGTATTGATAGTTTGCCATTAGTTTTTTTAACTGCCATATTTACTGGAATGGTTTTAGCTTTTCAAAGTGCTTATCAAATGCAGAAAATTTCAGGCGAAATTTATGTAGCTAGTTTAGTTGCTTTATCTTTAACTCGCGAATTAGCTCCTGTGCTTACTGCATTAGTTGTTGCTGGCCGTGTTGGTGCATCCATTACAGCTGAGTTAGGAACAATGGGTGTTACTGAACAGATTGACGCTTTAGAAAGCTTAGGGACTAACCCAATTAAATACTTAGTAGTTCCTAGATTTTATGGTTTGTTATTTATGTTACCTATTTTGACAATCTATGCTGATATAGTCGGAATGCTTGGAGGGTATCTTGTAGGAATATTAAAATTAAATTTAGGTTCAACATTTTATTTAACTATGACTTTTCAGAGTTTAACGGTAAAAGATATTTTTACCGGTTTAATTAAATCTTTTGCTTTTGCTATTATTATCTGCGTAATCGCTTGTTATGAAGGTTTATCTACTAAAAAAGGAGTTCAGGTTTCAGCTCAGGGAGTAGGTAAAGCTACTACATTGTCTATAGTTACGTCTTTTATATTAATTATAGCTGTTGATTGTTTATTTACAGTTTTATTCTATGTTATTTTTTAAATAAAACCATGATTTATGTAATAATAGATTATACGGTCGAATTTTTATTTTTAGATGATAAGTGTTTAACAAGATAACTATTTATTTAAATTAATATTTAAAGATGATAGAGATAAGAAATTTAGAAAAATCTTTTGGTGCTAATAAAGTATTACAAGGTATTAATCTTAAAATTCCTGACGGAAAGACTATGGTTATTATAGGAGAAAGTGGATGTGGAAAGAGTGTTTTGTTGAAGCATATCATTGGTATTATGAAACCTGATGGTGGCCAGATATTAGTTGATAATATAAATGTTTTTGATTTAAATATTAAGCAACTTAATAAATTAAGATTAAAATTTGGGATGGTTTTTCAAGCTTCTGCTTTATTTGATTCTTTAACGATAAAAGAAAATGTGGGATTTTCTCTTTATGAGCATACAGATGTAAAGCAAGAAGAAATTAGTAAGCGTATAAAAGAATCACTCAATATGGTTGGCCTCAGTGGAATAGAATCTAAGATGCCAGCAGAGATTAGTGGAGGTATGAAGAAAAGAGTTGCTTTAGCCAGGGCAATTATTATGAATCCTGAGATTATTTTATATGATGAACCTACTGTTGGAATAGATCCTATAAGGTCTGGTTCTATTAATAATCTTATAAAAAGATTACATGGTGAATTAAATGTTACATCTTTGGTAGTTACTCATGATATGCAATCAGCTTATTATGTTGCAGATAGGATAGCTATGATGTACAAAGGAAAAATTATAGAAGAAGGAACTCCTAGTGAAATTAAAAAATCTGATAATCCTATTGTCCAACAGTTTGTCAATGGAGTATCAAATGAATAA
>JAGYNU010000103.1 GCA_018399975.1 Candidatus Omnitrophota bacterium | reverse complement strand
CTTAAAATTATTGTAGAATTCGATCAATCTCTTAAAAGTTTACAAGCTATAGCCGGAGCTACTGCTACAGAAGCTTTAGTAATGGGCGATGCCATTAAACAAATTGCGGCTGATACTAAATTTTCTGCCCAAGAAATAGCAAATGGTATGCAAACATTAGGTAAAGCGGGATATGATGCTTCTGAAGCTATTCAAATGATCCGTCCTATTTCTAATCTTGCTACAGGTGCTTTAGAAAATTTTGAAGAAGTTGCTTCTTTGACAGTTACAGCCTTAAAAGCATTTCAACTTGACATAGTAGAAACAGCAAAAGTTACAGATATATTTGCTAATGCTGTAACTAAGTCTAAACTTTCAATTGACATGCTAAAAACTGCTTTTAATTATGTTGGTGCTGCTGGACATATGGCAGGATTATCTATACAAGAAGTAGCAGGAACCTTAATGGTTTTAGCCGATAATGGTATTAGAGCATCTACTATAGGCACATCTTTAAGAAAAACTATACTCAGCATGGTAGCCCCATCTTCTACGTTAAAAAAAGATTTAAATAGTGTAGGATTAGCTTTAGATTCTATTAATCCTAAAATAGTAGGCTGGGAAACTGCCCTAAAAAATATTACTCCTCTTGTTTGGGATTTTAATAAACAATCTATAGATATGGCAAAAGTTGTAGACTATGTAGGTGTTCGTGCATCCCAAACATTTGCTATTTTGATTAGAGAAACGGCACAAGGAGGAGCATTAAAAAGAGTTATAGAATCTACTGAAGATTATGGGGCTGCTTTACGTATGGCAGAAAAACAGCAAGAAGGTCTTGGTGTTAAATTTAAAAACCTTATTGATAACATAAAAAATATTGCCCTTGCTATTGGGGATACAGGATTAACTTCTTTTCTACGAGTATTAGTTGATGGATTAAAATCAGCTGCAAATGCAGCTGAAGCTTTTATATTAGCAGTACCTATAGTTAAATTAACCGGAATGACAGCGGCTTTTTTTACTTTAACATATACTATAACAAAATTAGTTGCCGGAATAAAATTGGCTTCCACTGCAATGACTACTTTTATGCTTATCACAGCTGCAACTCCTTTTGGGCGATTGCTTATCACTTTATCCGCTATTATAGCTGCTATGCTGGCGTTTTCTACCGAAGCAAATGCTTCTACAGAATCTGTTTCTCGAAACACTACTATGATTAAAGAAAACATAGATGTTATTAGTAGATGGATTGCAATTTTAGAACAAGCAAAAACAAAAGGCATAAATGCTTTTAATTCATCTATGCTTGAAATGATATCTACTAATAAAAAATTGTCTGCAAGAATTATTGAAACTGTAAATACATATAAATTACTTGGAGATGAATCTTTTAATTCTATTGATCAAATACGTCTTGCTGCTAAAGAATTTGAAACTTATTCAGATGTTATCATGACAGCAATGAAACAGATAAAATTTGATGACCAAAGACAAGAAATTAGACTTTTATCAGAAACAATAAAAAAAGAAATATCAGAATTATCTGCTTTAACAGAATCGGCAGAAGCTAAACGGGATGAAGGAAAATCTTATAATTCATTTATCGCATCTGATAAAACAATGAGAAAATATTATGAAAACCTTGCTAAAGACATAGAACGTTCCATAGAAGAAAAAACTCCTCATATAATAGATAAAATAACTACTTTAGCAAATAAAGTTTTCAAAGCGTCAATGTCGGCAGAAAATCCTGACCAATATATACAAGAAATGCTTGGCACATTTGAAAAAATGTATAAGGAAAAATTTCCGGAAGTGTATAATGCTTTTCTAAAACAAATAAATACGTTAATGAAAAATGCACAAGAAGATGCTGGATTAACTATTACAAAAGGATATTCTAAGTTATTTGGAGATATTAGGAAAAATGTTGAAAATGTAATAGGATCTTTTTCTTTTGTAGATCAATTTGAACTCAAAAAAGAAATAGATTCTTTTATGGAAAAAGTAGAAGCAGATTCTTCAAAAATGATGGCGTTAGATCCTGATAATAAGGAAGCAATTTTAGCGGATTATAGAGAATTTTTTGGAGAAGGTGTATTAAAGATAATAAAAAAATTCTATGAAAAAGATGTTCCTGGGGTTAAAAAAGATATTACTAAAGATCACATCACGGAAATCGACAACCTCAGCAAAGCATACGACAACCTGGTAAAAAGCAGGATGTCTGCAATGGAACAAGAAGTAGAGGAAATGGAACGTTTGAAGGGTTTATTCATGGAAGACTACTATGAAGCAACTCTTTCAAGCACAGAAAACGAAGCCAGAAAACTTGAAATACTGAAAAAACAATATGAAGAACTGGTAAGAATAAAGCAAGTAACTCAAGAACAACTTGACGCATGGTATGATTTTGAAAAAGATAAAATTATATCAAAAGC
>JAGYNU010000102.1 GCA_018399975.1 Candidatus Omnitrophota bacterium | reverse complement strand
AAAGTTTTTTGTAACTCGAAACAAAATCAGAAGATTTAAAAAATATACGTCATTTTTCCTTAAATAAGTATTGCAATTTAGTTTTAACTAAACTATAATACATGTTATGGAAAATATTTATAACTTACTCCAAATAAGAGAAATATTTCATTTGGAATTTTTAAGATGGTTTGCGAAAAAAATTAAACCGGAGTATTACGCACTCAAAGGTGGCGTGAATTTACGATTTTTTTATGATAGTTTTAGATACTCTGAAGATATGGATTTAGATTTGCATACCATTGAACTATATCTTTTAAAAGAAAAAGTTATGAACATATTAGAATCTACAACATTTCAGAATAATATTAGTTTCTTTGGGATACGTGATATCATCCTCCCTGATATTTCTAAAGCTAAACAAACGAAAACTACTCAAAGATTTAAGGTGCATCTAATTACGCCACAGGGAGAGAATCTTTTTACAAAAATAGAGTTTTCTCGTAGAAGTTTTGGAGACAATATAAAAATTGAAACAATATCGAATAAAATACTACGCAAATATAAGTTAGCTCCGTTATTAGTTCCGCATTATGGACTTTCGGCTACTATTACACAAAAATTAGAAGCTTTATCTTCTCGGAAAATAACCCAGGGAAGAGACATTTTTGATTTATATATTTTGAGTACTAAATTTGAGCCAGCTGATAAAAATAAGATTAACTTAAGCAAAGCTAAACTATCTCAAGCTAAAAAAAATGTTTTCAAAATTAATTTTGAACAATTCAGAGATGTTGTTGTAACTTATTTATCCAAAGAAAATCAACAAATATATAGTTCTACACAAGTATGGGATGAAATAAAATTACATGTGATAGATTTTATAGAAGAATTAAAAACATGAGTAGAAAATCTATACTATCTTTTATAAAAAAAATAGACAGGAAAATATTTACTACTTCGGAATTATCCGCAATTTCTGGAAAATCTTCATCTGTAGTCGTCCAGGCACTCAATTTTCTCCGAAAGCAGGGAGTAGTTATAAAGATATACAAAGGAATTTGGGCTGAAGTTACTGATACCCCCGTAAATCCTTATGTGGTACTTCCTTTTCTGTTTCCTAAAAATAGAGCTTATGTATCTTTTATAAGTGCATTACATATTTATGGTATAATCGAACAGATTCCACAAGTGATTACTGTTGCTTCTACAACTCATACAAAAACTATTACTACGAAAGTAGGAACCTTTTCTGTTCATAAAATAACTCCGTCGTTTTTTGATGGATTTGATTGGTATAATAAAAAAGGAAAATTTCTGATAGCAGAGCCAGAAAAAGCATTTGTGGATTGCTTATATTTATCAGGATACAAAAAAAAGCAATTTGGACATTTTCCTGAGTTACATTTCCCTAAAACATTCAGTTTCTCAATAGTAGATAAGTGGATAAAAAGAATACCTAATTCCAGAATTAAATCATACGTCTGGGAAAAAATAAAAAAAATAAAACAAGAGATATAATGGAATATAAATTAGATATAAAAAATATTAAAAACATGTATATAATAATAGACTTAGAAGCCACATGTTGGAAATCATCGGACAAAAGAGAGAACGAAACCATAGAACTGGGTGCAGTACTTATTGATAAGAATTACAAAATATTGGCAGAATATCAGGCTTTCATAAAACCTATGAGAAATCCTGTGCTTTCTGAATATTGCAAGAATTTAACTTCTATTAAACAGGAAGAAGTTGATAATGCTGATATTTTTCCTATTGCCTTTGAGAAATTTACTAAATGGTTAAAAACGACTGCAAAATGTAATATAGAGAATATAACATTTTGTTCCTGGGGGTATTATGATAAAAAACAGCTTAAAAAGGATTGTGCATTTCACGATATTAAATATCCTTTTTCAAAACATCGAAGTTTAAAACATGAATTTGCTAAAACAAGAAATATGAAAACCGTAGGAATGAAAAAGGCGCTTCAAATTTGTGGAATTGAACTTGAAGGAACTCATCATCGAGCACTTAGTGATGCTAAAAACATTACAAAAATATTTATAGAGGACAAGATGGCATAATTTCAAAAAAAAAGGTTTGCAACCTGTTACCTGAGACTTGAAACGTGTATCTTGAAACTTGCATCCAGCGTCGAGTATCGAGTATCCAGAATCCAGCATTTAGAAAAAAGGAGGAAAAGATGAACAATATGAACAATAAAGAATATTATGAAGATGAAGTAAACTTGCGTGATTATGTCGAAGTGATTTTAAAGTATAAATGGTTAATAATTGGAATATTTGTTATGGCGTTAGTTATTGCTGGAATCGCCACTTTTATGATGCCTAAAACCTATAAAAGTGAAGCTACAATAGAAATTGCTCAGGTTAATGAACCTATATATACACTGCCGGAAGTAGAACATTTAATTTTAAGTGATAAAGTTTTAAAACCTGTAATAGAAAAATTTTCTTCAGATTTTAAAGATTCTATTACTTTAAAATCATTCCGAGAGA
>JAGYNU010000101.1 GCA_018399975.1 Candidatus Omnitrophota bacterium | reverse complement strand
TGATTCATATTCGATATAGCGATAAGAAATTATTTGAATTAATAAAAAATTGGATAGAGGAATATAGCTTAGAATTTAAATAAAATGGGTAGGTGGCAGAGTGGCTAAATGCACGAGCCTGTAAAGCTCGCGACTAACGTCTACGAAGGTTCGAATCCTTCCCTGCCCACCATTTTTTTTATAGAAACAAAATTACAAGTGGAAGGGAAGATAAGAACCTGGTGAGTTTATCCTGAGGAACGAAGGAAATCCTTCCCTGCCCAAATGAAACCCAAACTTATGGAACGTAGTGAACATAAGTTTGCTGGTTGAATTTGGCACTGAGTGAAACGAAGTGCCTTAATTTTTTATACTATCAGCTAAGAGCTAAGTCTATCCGCCAATCTTTGTGGCAGACCTTGTCCGCCAATGTTTGTGGCGGAAGCTAAGAGCTATGAGCTAATTAATCTATAATCTGCCTTTATGAATCCTAGCTATAGAAATTTAAAAGTATGGCAAAAAGCACATCGAAATTCTGTTGCATTAATAGATTTGTTTAAGAAAAATGGTGTATCAATTAAATTTAACAGGATTATTGATGATTCCGTTGGGGCTATTACTTCAATTGGAGCTAACATTGCTGAAGGTAATGAATATGGGAAAGGAAAAGAAAAGTCTCGATATTTTAAAATAGCATTACGTTCAGCATATGAATTGGATAATTGGCTTCAAGTTTTAATTGATTCTGGATTGTTGAAAGATAAGGAAACATTAAGAGAGATAGAAAAAAGGAATTTAGAAGTTATAAAGATTTTAATTACATTAACAAAATAATGCAGTTTTTTTTGCATTTTTGTTTTTTTTGCATTTATGCGGTATTTTTTGAATTGAAGGGTTTTTCTATAATCTGCATTTATGCATAGTTTTTTGGGTTAAAGATTTTTCTTAAATCTTAAATCTTAAATCTATAATCTGCATTTATGGTTAAAGGTTTTTATTTTAATCTATAATCTTAAATCTATAATCTGCATTTATGCATAGTTTTTTGGGTTAAAGATTTTTCTTAAATCTATAATCTTAAATCTATAATCTGCATTTATGCGGGCGTAGCTTAATGGTAAAGCCCTGGCCTTCCAAGCCAGTCATGGCGGTTCGATCCCGCTCGCCCGCTAACTTTTGTGAGTTTATCCTGAGAGACCGAAGGGAGTCGAAGGAATCCCGTTTACCCCGTAGCATCTTGAGTGTAAACGAAAGATTGGTATGGGGCTCGCCCGCTAAAATGAGCACACAATTTACGGAATCCTGCCTGTCGTAGAACAGGGAAATGAACGTAAATTGTTAGTGCGAATTTATCCGCCAATGTTTGTGGAGGAAGCTAATTAGTAATTTAGTCTGTTTTGTTCATCCCTTGTCTATTATCCTTCGTTGTCTTTCCCTGATTTCGTCATTTGTTGTTAATTTGTTTTATTTGGTTATTGTAATTTGTTTGTAATTTGTATATTGTATATTGTTTGTAATTTGTTTATTGTATATTGTAATTTATTTGTTTCTTGTTTCTTGTTTTCCTATGAGCTGAGAGCAATGAGCTATAAGCTAATGCATCTGTGCTCATCTGCGGGTTTTTAAAATCTGCTTGTCCCGTTGGAACAAAGTGACTTTACGGGGTGCCCATCTGTGGATTGTTTTATCTGTGTTAATTCGTATTTTTTAATTCGTGTCAATTTGCGGAAAAATTTCTGAAGAAATTTTTAAATTTTCCCTTGACAAATTTCTTATTTAATATTAGCCTATATATTGGATTTGTTTTTTATTGTAACCATACTATAAATCACTGTAATTATATGTTTCGGAATCGAAACATAAAAAAAAGGAGATGTAATGCTAAAGAAAATTACCATATACTTAGTACTTTTTGCTGTATTAACGACATTAACAGGTTGTGGTGCTTTTCAAAGATTTAATAGAAGGAGAAGTTCTGAAGAATATGAAACAACAAAGTCAGGAACCTTAGAAACAGCTTCTTTATTAAGATTTAGCGATATTCCAATACCGGCAGGTTTTAAAATTAAACCTGACGAGTCTTACAGTTTTCAAACCGACAATTTCCGAGCTGGTTTACTTAAATATACCGGTTCAACAAATCCTGAGGATGTAGTGCAGTTCTTTAAAGAGCAAATGCCTCGGCATAACTGGCAACTTGTAAACTTAATCGAATATGAAAAAAGAGTAATGAATTTTGAGAAACAGGGCCAAAGTTGTCTTATTACTATCGAAGGTGGAGTTACAAGGACTGCTATTACATTATCTATCTCGCCCAAATCAGAAGGTTTAAGAGAAACTGGTACAGTTGGGACCGCAGCAAGCTCAATCGAAACTAAATAACTTATAATTATATTTTTTAATTCGTGTCAATTAGTGGAAAATTTCTGAAGAAATTTTTCAAAAAACACTTGACAGCCCTTATCCTATGTGTTAATTTACTATTAAGTTATAGTTAAACTAAAGTTAAAGTGTGTATTTAAAGTATTTTACACAGCTCTTTCATATAAAGATTCGCGTTAATTAGTTTAAAATTTGTGAATATTCGTGTTTGTCCAAACAACCATCATAGATAATTTCAATATAAGCCGAAAAAGGAGGTGATGAATAAGAAAACTTT
>JAGYNU010000100.1 GCA_018399975.1 Candidatus Omnitrophota bacterium | reverse complement strand
TAAAGCGGTACGCGAGCTGGGTTTAGAACGTCGTGAGACAGTTCGGTCCCTATCTGCCGGGGGCGTAGGATACTTGAGAAGACCTGTTCCTAGTACGAGAGGACCGGAACAGATAAACCTCTGGTGCACCAGTTGTTCTGCCAAGGGCATTGCTGGGTAGCTATGTTTAGAAAGGATAAACGCTGAAGGCATCTAAGCGTGAAGCCTGCTTCAAGATAAGGTATCCCTCTCTGAATTTATTCAGAGTACAGATTACCTGAAGATTACAGGTTTGATAGGTTCCAGGTGTAAGACTTGTAAAAGTTTTAGCCGAGGAATACTAATAATCGATCGGCTTGACTACAAACCTTATTTTTAAAATTTGTAATACAAATTTAAATAAATACTAAATTTTTCAGTTTGCCGGTGGCTATAGCGAGAAGGATACACCCGTTTCCATTCCGAATACGGAAGTTAAGCTTCTCCGCGCTGATGGTACTATAGTGGCAACACTACGGGAGAGTAAGTCGCTGCCGGCTTTTAAGTTTTATCCCCCCTTTATATTTATGGACTTTTCTGAAAACAAAATACTTAAAATTGCTTTTCTTATTTCTATTGTATTTCATACATTAATTTTAATTCCTTTTAATTTCTCTTTTTTTTTAAAGAAAACAGAAAACAAAAAATCTCCAAATATAACTGTTACTTATCAAAAAACTGATTTAGAAAAAACTCAGCATAAAAAAGGAGAAGATAAAGAACCTGTATCTGTAGATAAAGAAAAATCTGTTAGAAAAGAAAAAACAGTTAAAAAAGATGCTCAAGAAAATAAAAGTTTAAATAAAGCTGCTGGAAACAAAATAATAAAAGTTACCAAAAAAGAATCTCCAGAACAGCTTAATAAGAATATAAAAGAACTAAAGAAAGAAATAAAAGAACAAAAAATCTCAGAAGATGATTCATCTATTGTTGGATTAGAACAAGTTCCAGCTGAGGAACGAATAGCATTTTTAGAGTATTATAGATTCATCAGGAATAAAATAGAAGTGGTTGCTCAAAAAAACAGGCCTGAGTATTTTAAAGAAGGTAAAGTTAATGTAGTGTTTAGATTAAACTCTAATGGCCACTTATTAAATGTCAAAATACAAAATAATTCTTCTACAGATAAAGTTTTACGCTCCTATGCCATTCGTGATATAAAAATTGCTTCTCCTTTTCTTCCTTTTCCTAAAGGTTTAACTGCCGATGAGTTAGAATTTAGGATTACTATAGAATTTCATATATAGTAGCTCATGCCTGGTAGTTGGTAGCTCATAGCAAGAATATAGTTTTTGGTTTTTCCTATCAGCTATTAGCTATGAGCTAAGAGCTGATTTATAGTTGATTAATTTTATATATTTGGTAAAATAATATAAGTTTTTAAAGCTTTGAGCTTTAGGCTTTCAGCTTATAGCTAATTACGCAGTTTTTTTCTATCAGCTATTAGCTATGAGCTAAGAGCTAGTTTATAGGCGGTGTAGCTCAGGTGGTTAGAGCATACGGCTCATACCCGTAGCGTCGCTGGTTCGAGCCCAGCCACCGCCAATTTTTATATAATATCCCCGTATCTTTTTTTTGATACGGGGATAAATGTTTTAATGAATAATGAATATGGATATTTTAGATAAAGCAAAAAATACAATCAAAAAATATAATATGCTGGATTTAAATGATAAGGTTCTAATGGGAATATCAGGAGGGCCTGATTCTGTAATGCTTTTTCGTATTCTTAACGATTTAAAAGATGATTATAAGTTGAAATTAAAAGTAGCTCATTTAGACCATATGATAAGAAAAGAAGATTCTTATCAAGACATGGAATTTGTTAAATCATTATGTAAAAATTTTAATATAGATTTTTGTTTTAAAAGAGTTGATATAGAAAAAATAGCCAGAGAAAAAAAAGACTCAGTAGAAAAAGTTGCAAGGGCTGTGCGTTATGATTTTTTTGCACAAGTTGCCGAAAAAGAAGGATTTAAAAAAATAGCCCTTGGGCATAACGCAGATGACCAAGTTGAAACTATTTTAATGCGGATAATTAGAGGAACAGGTTTAAGTGGTTTAACAGGTATTCCATTCACTCGTAGAGTTTCTAAAAAATCAAATATATTGATAATCAGGCCTTTAATTGAAATTAATGCTGATGAAATAAGACAAGATTTGCAAGATAAAAATATACAGTATCGTCAGGATTACACCAATGAGGAGGAAATTTATTTTAGAAACAAAATAAGGCATCAGTTTTTACCGTTATTGAAAAAATATAATGCAAACATAAATCAGCTTATATTAAATATGTCCGATAGTATCTCTGTTATTGAAAATTATATAACCAAAGAGGGTAAAAGGCGTTTTAAAAGCGCCTCGAACAAAAAAGACGATAATATATTGCTGGATTTAAGAAGGTTTAATAGATACCACGAAGCAATTCAAAGAGAAGTTTTTCGAAATTGCATCAAAGAATTAAAAAAAGATTTAAAGAAAATTACCTATCAACATTGGAATGAATTTTCTCTTTTAGTAAATGAACGTCCTACCGGTTCTATAGTCGATTTCCCATTTAATATAGCAGCAAAGAAAATAAAAAGAAAAATTATTTTTTACAAAAAATCTTAATTTGTTTGTAATTTGTTT
>JAGYNU010000010.1 GCA_018399975.1 Candidatus Omnitrophota bacterium | reverse complement strand
CTTTCGCCCCGATAGCTCAATTGGATAGAGTGGTGGACTTCGAATCCAACGGTTGCAGGTTCAACTCCTGCTCGGGGCGATAAAGCAGATTAGAGATTATAGATTTTTTCTGTATTTTCGGGCCGTTAGCTCAATTAGGCAGAGCATCTGACTCTTAATCAGGGGGTTGAAGGTTCGATTCCTTCACGGCCCAGAAATCAGAAGACAGATGTCAGAAGACAGATGTCAGATTTATGTAGTTACTAGTTTTTTTCTGTAATCTGTAATCTGTTTTCTGTTATCTGCATTTTTAGCCGTGGTGGCGGAATTGGCAGACGCGCATGGCTTAGGACCATGTCCCGATAAGGGGTGGGAGTTCAAGTCTCCCCCGCGGCATAAATCAGCTCATAGCTGATAGTATTTAACTCATAGAAAAACGGAAAGCAGAGGACAGAAGACAGAGGACAGAAGACAGAAAACCCCGTAAAGGCCTTTGGCCAACGGGGCAGGCAGAGGACAGAGAACAGAGGACAGAAAACAGATAACAGAAGATACCTAAAACTGTTGAATACGAAAACGCGAAAGATTCTGACACTACTAATTATTTAAAAAAATTGGAAATTTTTGTATATTTTAGTATAATAGGGCTAGAAAAGTTAATGCGGGAGTAACTCAGTGGTAGAGTGCAACCTTGCCAAGGTTGAAGTCGCGAGTTCAAATCTCGTCTCCCGCTCTTTAAATAAAACCCAAACTTACAAAGCAAATGAAGTGAGTAAACATAAGTTTTATAGTTATAAAAGGTAAATTTTAAAGTAGAATTGTTTTTTGTCAAAAAATATAGAATTTATTTAAATTTTATATAAACATCGATAAGGAGGTTTAAAGATGGAAATTAGTAGTATATTATCTGAAAGTGTTATAGATGTAGAATTGAAGGCTGTTGAGAAAAAGGAGGTTTTAGAAGAATTGCTTGATTTATTAATTAAAAACGGCAAGGTAAAAAAGTCGCATAAAAATGACATTATAACAAGTCTTATGGAAAGAGAAAAATTAGGAAGTACTGGAATTGGTCAAGGAATTGGTATTCCTCATGCCAAAACCAAATATGTTAATGAATTAATAGCTGCTTTTGGCTTATCAAAAGATGGGGTGAATTTTAATGCATTGGATGGTAATAAAGTTAAGATAATATTTTTATTACTTGCCCCTGAAAATATAACAGGGCCTCATCTTAAAGCTCTTGCTAGTATATCGAGAATATTAAGAGACAGGTTGATAAGAGAAAAACTTTTAAGTTGCAAAAATAGTAAAAATATCATGTCGTTTTTGATTAAACAAGAGGGAAAAGCATCATGAGAATAATTAAATGGTTATATCCAGGGATGGGTATTAAAAGATGGATTTCTTTGTCGGTAATGGGGGTTATATTTATTGGGTTTGGTATGGTTTTGATATTTGAAGAACCCTTTTTGTTTCATAATTATATTGCATGGTTTTTGATTTTTGTCGGTGGCATTTTGTGCATTTTTGGAATGAAAAGAATGATAGGAAGATTTATAAGT
This sequence comes from Candidatus Omnitrophota bacterium, assembly GCA_018399975.1. Taxonomy (GTDB): domain Bacteria; phylum Omnitrophota; class Gorgyraeia; order M55B152; family M55B152; genus M55B152. The sequence goes on along the minus strand of JAGYNU010000010.1, from coordinate 27,847 downwards.
GTATTTTTACCTAATAAAAAGGAATTAGTAAATATTGTTTATAGCAAATATCACTTAGACAAAGGGCCAAATATTGTGGCAATTGGTGGAGGACATGGTTTGTCTACATTACTACAGGGAGTTAAAAGGTTTTCCAATAATATTAAAGCTATAGTTACTGTAGCAGATGATGGTGGAAGTTCTGGCCGTTTAAGGGAGCAGTTTGATGTTTTACCTCCGGGAGATATTAGAAACTGTTTGGTAGCGCTTGCTGATGCAGAACCTTTAATGAGACAGCTTTTTCAATTTAGATTTTCTCAGGGAGAGGGTTTAAAGGGGCATAATTTTGGTAATTTATTTATTACAGCTTTGTCTGAAATTTCTGGTGATTTTCGGAAGGCTATAAAACATGCAAGTAAAGTATTAGCGGTTAGAGGGGAGGTTATCCCTTCGACTTTAGAACGTGTAAGATTAATAGCTGAACATGAAAACGGAGATACTACTTTTGGTGAAGAAAATATTACGAAAAGAGGATTATCTATTAAAAGTTTAGAATTATCTCCAAAACACTGCATAGCTAATAAAGAAGCAATTGATGCGATTAAAAAAAGTGATGTTGTATTAATAGGGCCGGGTAGCTTGTATACGAGTATAATTCCTAATTTATTAGCTGAAGGCATTACAAATGCATTAATTGAATCTAAAGCTGTAAAAATATATATATGTAATGTTATGACTCAGCATGGTGAAACAGATGCATATACGGTTTCTGACCATATAAAAACTATTTTTAGGTATATAAATAAAGAGATATTGGATTATTGTATAGTCAATACTGCTTCTATCCCCGAGGATTTATTATCTAAATATGCAGAAGAAAAATCTATCCCTGTAAAAGTTGATGTTCAAAAATTGGCAGATTTAAATTGTAAAATAGTAGCTGAAGATATTATAAGTAATGATAATTATGTAAGACACGATCCTGTTAAATTAACTACATGTATAGAAAAGATTATTTCCAAATTAGATTTTGTAAAAAAAGGTAGAAAAAATTATCAAGATGTCAAAAATCAAAAAAAAATTAGTTATAAAAAATAAACAGGGATTGCATGCTAGGCCTGCTTCTCTTTTTGTGCAAATAGCAAATAAATATGTTAGTAATATTAAAGTTAAGAAGGGAAAACAAAAAGTTAGCGGGAAATCTATAATGGGGATTTTAACTTTAGAGGCTAATAAAGGCAGCGAAATTATAATTGAAATTGAGGGAGAAGATGCTCACGAAGCTTTAGAGGATTTAAAAAAATTTGTTTCTAAATCTAAATGTTAACTGATAGATATGAAAAAGAAAGAATCTGTAAGGAAAAATGTTAAATTAAAAGGTATTCCAGCAGCGTCTGGAATTGTAATAGGAAAAGTTTTTTTATTAGATAGTGAAGAAGTAAATATTCCCAAAAAACGTGTCTCTGAAAAAGATTTATCTTCTGAAGTAGCTAGATTCGAAAGAGCACTTTTACACACCAGAGAAGAAATACTTAATATACAAAAGAATATTAGGAATGAATTAGGAAACGGACATGCGGAAATCTTTAATGCCCATTTACTTTTTTTAGAAGATAGATCTTTAATAGAAGAGGTTATTTCAGGATTAAAAAAGGAGAAGCTTACTGTTGAATATATATTTTATGGTGTTTTAAAAAAATATATTAGGGCTTTCTCAAAAATGCAAGACACATATCTTAAAGAACGTATTAGTGATATTAATGATGTTGGGAAAAGAATTTTAAGACATCTTTTTGGTAGAAAACCTCGAGGAATACATACAATTCCAGAAAAGAGAATTATTGTGGCTTACGATTTATCTCCTTCCGATACAGCTTCTTTAAATAAAAACAATGTTTTGGCTTTTGTTACTGATATTGGCAGTGTTACTTCTCATACTGCTATTATGGCAAAATCTTTAGAGATTCCTGCAGTAGTAGGTTTAGAGGTTGTGACACGTATAATTAAAGATGATGATATGATAATAGTAGATGGCATAAAAGGTGAAATTATAGTGCGTCCTGATCAAAAGACTCTGAGAAAATATGAAACATATAGAAGTAAATTTGAAGAAGCAGGAAAAAATTTAGGTAAACTTAAAGATTTGCCCGCTCAAACTAAAGATGGCCATAAGATTATTCTATCTGCGAATATAGAATTCCCGGATGAAATACAATCTGTTTTATCACACGGAGCAGATGGAATAGGCCTTTATCGTACAGAGTATTTTTATATGAATCGAGAAGGGTTACCTAGCGAGGAAGAACACTATAGTGCTTATAAAAATGTTGCTTTACAAATGGTTCCTAATTCAGTTATTATTCGGACTTTAGATTTAGGTGGCGATAAATATTTATCACAATTACAGATTCCTCACGAAATGAATCCTTTTATGGGTTGGAGGGCAATAAGATTTTGTTTAGCGCGTCCGGATATATTTAAGGTTCAATTAAGGGCTATACTTAGAGCTTCGGTTCATGGCAACCTTAAAGTTATGTATCCCATGATTTCAGGGATAAAAGAATTAAGACAAGCTAATGACATTCTTGAAGAAGTTAAGCAGGATCTAAAAAAAGAAGATATTCCTTTTAATGAGGATATAGAAGTAGGAGCTATGATAGAAGTTCCTTCGGCAGCTTTGACTGCAGAAACTTTAGCTAAAGAGGTCGATTTTTTTAGTATAGGAACAAATGATTTAATTCAGTATACTTTGGCTATTGATAGAGTAAATGAGAAAATTGCTTATCTATATGAACCTACACATCCCGGAATATTAAAGCTGATAAAAAGTGTAATAGATGCAGGACACAAAAATAATATTTGGGTTGGTATGTGTGGAGAAATGGCAGGAGAACCATTGTTAGCTGTAATATTATTAGGTTTGGGCTTAGATGAATTTAGCACCAGCCCTATTAATATCCCAGAGGTTAAGAATGCTATGCGTTCTGTAACATTTCAGCAAAGCAAGAAAATAACTGATAAAGTTTTACAAATGGAAACAGGTGAGGATATTGCAGGATTTTTAGATAAAGAATTTAAAGATGTAATTAAAAAATTTCAAGGATAGAAAGGATTATTACAGATATGTTAGAGGATATAAACTATGTTGGGACTATTGATAAAAGTAATATGTTATCATTATTATCTAATTTTCCGCAACAATGTAAAGAAGCAGTAGACACAGTTAAATCGCTGGAATTACATGAAAAGTTTAAAGCAATGAGTTTTAAAAATGTTTTATTTGCAGGAATGGGAGGATCTGCTATTGGGGCTCATATTTTAATTGATTATTTAAAACATGAATTAAAAATTCCAGCTGTGGTTAATAGAGATTATACTGTTCCTAATTTTGTAGATAGTTCTACATTAGCTATATGTTGTAGCTATTCAGGGAATACAGAAGAAACTATAAGTGCTTACGATGAGATAAAAAAAAGGACTTCCAATGTAATAGTAATAACTTCTAATGGTAAATTGCTTAAAAAGTCCGAAGAAGATGGGTTTTTACATATAAGGATTCCTTCGGGTTACCCTCCTAGAAGTGCTCTGGGTTATTCATTCTTTTCTTTGTTATTATTATGTGATAATGTTGGTTTGTTTAAAGTGAATATTAAAGATGTAGATGAAACGATAGAAATGTTAAAATATATGTGTAGCGAAAAATTAGGTTTAGATGTGAAATATAATTCAAATTTATCTAAACAAATAGCTTATAAGTGTCATAGAAAATTTCCCATTATTTATGCGTCTTCTGATTATATGGATGCAGTAGCTCTTAGGTGGAGAACACAATTTGCAGAAAATTCTAAAATGTTATCTTCAACTCATGTTTTTCCTGAAATGAATCATAATGAAATAGTTGGTTGGCAATTTCCTGATAATTTATTGTCAGAGTTTATTGCTTTATTTTTGAGAGATCGATGTGAACATTCTCAAGTATCTAAGAGAATAGAAATTACTGAAGATATCCTGCAAGATAATGGGTTTGAAGTAGTTGAAATTAATTCTTTAGGCGATTCTTTACTTGCCAGATTATTTTCTCTTATTTATATTGGCGATTTTGTAAGTTTTTATCTTTCAATTTTAAATAAAGTAGATCCTACTCCAGTTAAACGAATAGATTATCTTAAAAGTAAATTATCTTAAAAAAAGTTAGGTATAATTAAATAATGAAAGTATTGGTATTAGCAGCCGGATACGGAACAAGATTATATCCACTTACAAAAAATACTCCTAAAGTTCTTTTATCTGTAAAAGGCAAACCTGTTATTAAGCATATTATAGAAAAGTTAGAAAATCATGAAAATATAACTGACATATATGTTGTTACTAATAATAAATTTTTTCCAAATTTAGAGAAGTGGAAGAATAATTTAGATTCAAAAATTAAAAATACTATTTCTATAATAAATGATAATACTTATTCTGAAAAAGATAAATTAGGAACAGTGGGTGATATAAATTATGTTTTGCAACGCGAAAGCATTAAAGCTTCTCTTTTAATAATATTAGGTGATAATTTCTTTGAATTTAAATTGGATTATTTTTTAAAAGATTCTAAACAATATGATAATTTACATCCTGAGGTTGCAGTTATAGATTTTTCAAAAAGGGCTGAGTCGGTTTCTAAATACGGAGTAGTAAAATTAGATGATAATAATAGAATAATAGAATTTGAGGAGAAACCTAAATATCCTAATAGCACTTTGGTTGCTGCCGGGATATATTTTTTTCCTTTGAATTCCTTAAAGTTAATTCCTGAATATTTAAATTCTGGGAACAATCCGGATAATGTTGGGTATTTAATAAAGTGGTTATGTGAGAATTATAAAGTATATGCGCACAGATTTGATTATGATAAATGGCATGATATAGGTTCTGTTGATACTTATAAGCAATTAGGTGGAAATGATTTAGCTCATAGATAGCAGAAAACCCCATACCAATCCTTCGGATGCTACAGGGCAAGCAGAAGGCCCCATACCAATCCTTCGGATGCTACAGGGCAAGCAGAAGGCCCCATACCAATCCTTCGGATGCTACGGGGCAAGCAGAAGACCCCATACCAATCCTTCGGATGCTACGGGGTATGCAGAAAACAGAAAAATGGAGTAGGAAAATGGAAAATTTTAAGAAAGGAGATTAATAGTGGATAAATATTTATTTACCTCTGAATCAGTAACAGAAGGCCATCCGGATAAAATGGCCGATCAGATTTCAGATGCTATTTTAGATGCCATTTATAGAAAAGATTTAAAAGGTAGAGTGGCTTGTGAAACTTTATTAACTACAGGTTTGGTTATCGTTGCCGGAGAGATAACAACAAATTGTTATGTGGATGTTCCTAAAGTTATACGGGAAACCATAAGAGAGATAGGATATACAAAACCTGAATACGGTTTTGATTGTGAAAATTGTGGCATTTTAACTTCTATTCAGGAACAATCTTCAGATATAGCATTAGGGGTAGATACAGGAGGTGCTGGAGATCAAGGAATGATGTTCGGTTATGCTACTAAGGAAACGAAGGAACTTATGCCTTTACCTATTACTTTGGCCCATAAATTAGTAAGGCAGTTGGCAAAACTTAGAAAAGAGAACATAGTAGATTATTTAAGGCCGGATGGAAAATCTCAGGTAACTGTAGAGTATTTAGATAGCAAACCTGCGAAGATTAAAGCGGTTGTATTAAGTGCACATCATAGTCCAAATGTCAGTATAGAAAAATTAAGGAAGGATTTACGCGAATTGGTAGTTGATAAAATTATTCCTGAGGATTTAATGGATAAAAATATTAGAATTTATATTAATCCTACAGGGAGATTTGTAGTTGGAGGTCCTCAGGCAGATACAGGAGTTACAGGTAGAAAAGTCATTGTTGATACGTATGGAGGAATTGGTAGTCACGGAGGAGGTTGTTTTTGTATAAGTGGTAATTCGTATGTCAATACCGAAAATGGATTGCAGCAAATTAAAGATATGAAAGATGATGTAAGAAAAGGGTTGATAGCTAAAACAGATATCCATCCGCATAAAATTGGAGATTGGTATGATAATGGATTAAAAGAAACCATAGAGATTACTACTGATAATGGGTATACAATAAAAGGAACTCCAAATCATAGGATTAGGGTTATGGATAAAGAGGGGCAGTATGTATGGAGAAGGCTGGATAGTTTAAAACGTGAAGATTATATAGCTATACATAAAAAGGAAAGATTATTTAGTAACGGGGTTATTTTAGATGATTTTTCTTATACATATAAAGAAGGAACAGCAGAAGGCAAAAAGAATAAGTTTGTTTATCCTGATGTTTTGACTGAAGATTATGCTTACTTATTAGGTCTGTTAGTTGGAGACGGTAATTGTATGATGGAAGGTGCGATTGCAATCTGTGTTTGTGAAAAAGAGCAAAAAGAGAACGTACAAAACCTTTATCAAAAGTTATTTGGACGCAAGGGTAAAATTTTTGGCCATTGGGCATATATGGGTGGTCTCGAATTACGAGCATATTTGCAGTATATGGGTTTAGAACGTAAAAGATCATGGGAGAAGCAAGTTCCTTGGTGCATTTTTCAAGCATCAAAAGAATGCATAGGTGTTTTTTTAAGAGGATTATTTGATACTGATGGTGGAGTAAGAATACATGGTAGGAATAATAATTTTCCGGACATAAAATTTACATCGAGTTCGTTATTGCTAATTAAAGAAGTACAACAGTTGTTGTTAAATTTTGGTATTGTTTCAAGAATAAATTGTGTTGATAAAACAGGAGTATCTTTTGTTATAGGAAAGGAAAAAAGAAACGCTGTTACACGTAGGCCTCAATATAGTTTACGAGTTAAAGATGTAGAAGGTATTAAGCGGTTTAAAAAATACATTGGTTTTGGTTTATACCGTAAGCAAAAAATTTTGGATAAGATACGGTTGGATGGAAAACGGACACATTTTATTTTGCCCCATCAGAGAAAAAGAATAAAGAAATTGTGGGATAAACTGAGCACTAAGGAGCATCAAAAGGATATTTCTAATATTGGAAGATTTACTCGTTCTATAGCTTCAAATAAAGCAACTAAGAATTTGACCTATGCAAAGTTAAGGGAATTTTTATGTATTTATAAAGAGAGACTTGGTTACGATAAGGACTTTCAGTATCTTGAGTTTTTATATAATCTTAATCATTTTTATGATGAAGTGAAAAAGAGGAAAAATTATACGTCTGTACCTACTTATGATTTGTATGTTCCTGAATCTAATACATTTATTGCTAATGGCTTTGTATGTCATAATTCTGGGAAAGACCCTACCAAGGTTGATAGGTCAGCTTCTTATTATGCTAGATATATTGCTAAAAATATTGTTGCAGCTGAGATAGCAGATAGATGTGAAGTACAATTAGCATATGCAATAGGGATAGCAGAACCTGTATCGATTCTCGTAAATACCTTTGGAACATCTAAAATACCTGAAGAAAAAATGGTAGATATAATAAGAGAAAATTTTGATTTAACTCCTGCAGGAATTATAAAAGAGTTAAATTTACTTAGGCCTATATATAAAAAGACAGCATGCTACGGTCATTTTGGCCGGGAAGATTCTGATTTTGAATGGGAAAAAACAAATAAAGTAGAAAAACTAAAAGGGGATTTATAATTATGAATTATGATATAAGAGATATAAATTTAGCAAAATATGGTAATAAAGCGATTAAATGGACAGGCCAAAATATGCCGGTATTAGAATCGATAAAGAAGAGATTTCTAAAATCTAAACCTTTAAAATCAGTAAAAGTTGCTTGTTGTTTACATGTTACTGCAGAAACAGCTAATTTAGTTATCACTTTAAAAGCAGGGGGTGCAGAAGTATTTTTATGTGCATCTAATCCTTTAAGTACCCAGGATAAAGTAGCTGCAAGTCTGGTTAGAGATTATAATATTGCTGTTTTTGCTATAAATAAAGAAAATAAGAAGACTTATTATTCTCATATAAAAAAGCTTTTAGATAAAAAACCTGATGTTACTATGGATGATGGCGCAGATTTAGTATCTGCATTACATAAAACTTCTAAAGCTACTACTAATGTTTGGGGTGGAACAGAGGAAACTACTACTGGCGTAATAAGATTAAGAAGTTTAGAAAAGCAGGGTAAATTATTATATCCTATTATTGCAGTTAATGATGCTTATACTAAACATCTTTTTGATAATAGATTTGGAACAGGGCAATCTACAATAGATGGTATAGTGAGAGCAACTGATATTCTTATCGCAGGTAAGAAATTTGTTGTATGTGGCTATGGATGGTGTGGCAGAGGAGTTGCATTGAGAGCTCGAGGGATGGGCGCTAATGTGATTATTACAGAAACAGATCCTATTAGAGCATTGGAAGCATTGATGGACGGTTTTTCTGTAATGTCCATAAAAGAAGCTTCGAAATTAGGTGATATATTCGTAACTACAACAGGAGATGTTAATGTTATCGATAAAGAACATTTTTTAAAGATGAAAGATAAAGCTATATTAGCTAATGCAGGACATTTTAATGTTGAAATAAATATTAAAGCTCTTAGAAACATTAGTAATAAACAAGCACAGGTGAAAGATAATATCAGAGAATATAGTTTGAAAAATGGCAGAAAGCTTTATCTGTTAGGAGAAGGTAGATTGATTAATTTAGTCGCTGCTACAGGACATCCTGCTTCGGTTATGGATATGAGTTTTTCCAATCAAGCTTTGTGTTGTGAATATATTGTTAAAAATCATAAGAGAATCGATAGAAAAGTATTGAGTGTTCCTAATAAAATTGATAGAAAGATAGCTTACCTAAAGCTTAAAAGTATGGGTATAAAAATTGATAAGCTTAGCAAAGAGCAAAAAAAATATTTATCTTCCTGGGAGATAGGAACTTAATTTAGATTTAATCTTTTATAATACTAAATAAGGTTATTCCAACCGATGCGAATATAATGTTTGTTAACCATGCAGAAATAAATGGAGGAAGTATTCCTGCATTTCCTAAAGCTAAACTGATTGCATTTATAGCATAGTAGCAAAATCCAATTCCTATACATAATGCTATACTCATAAAAGTTCCACTGTGGCCTATATTTAAAGCAAATGGTACAGCAATTAAAACCATTATTATGCTTACAAAAGGGAAAGATATTTTGTTGTACAATTCAATTAATAATCTTCTTGTAATTTTGTTGCTTGCCCCTTGGAATTTTTCTATATGCCTTTTTAATTCATTATATTTCATAAACTTTTCTTCGGTATAATTATGTAAAAAATCGTTAGGTTGTATTTCTAAATCTACATATTCTTTAGAAGCAAAAGTAGGGTGCATAATTGTTTTTCCGTTCGGTTCCATGTAATATGTCATAGATTCAAGTAGTTTCCATTGTTTATTTTCCCATACAGCTTTATCAGCTGTTATACGCTGTATTAAATTTGTTTTATATTGCTGAAGGATTATAACGCCTTCTAAAGTTTTAGTTTTGTAATTAAATTCCTTTGCAAAAATTATGCGGTTTGAATGGCCATATAGCGTTACATTTTTATAAATATTCTTCTTTTTTTTGCTAAAGTCAGATTCTATATATGTAGATTTTATTTGTTTTGAATTACGATTGGCTACAGGAACTAGATTTAGATTTATCACCAGCGTAAAAACAGAAATAAATATACCAATTATTAAGAAAGGCTTGAATATCTTAAATAAATTAATGCCACTTGCTCTCATTGTTGTGATTTCATTTTTTTTATTAAGTTTGCTCAAAGTGTATATAATAGATAATAAAATAGCAAGAGGTATAATTTTTACTAAGATACCAGGGATTGAATTGATATAATATATTGATAATATGTTTAATGGTACAGAATTCTTTAAAAGTTCATCTAAATGTTCAAATAAATCTATTATTATGTATAAGAAAGTAAATATAATACAACAGTATATGAAAGGAGCTAAAAAGGATTTTAATATGTATTTTTCTATAATTCTCATTTTTTAAATATTGCTATTTTTATTTAGAAATATTATTCCAAGTATAACAAGTATAACATTGGGGACCCAAAGTAATATTGGATGAACAATTTCTCTTAAAGCAAGAGTTTTAGTTCCTATAAACATTAAATAATATGCAATTATTATAAGTAAACTCAGTCCTAATCCTACAGATTTACCACTTCTTTTGGAAACTATGCCTAATGGTATTGCAATAATAGTAAAAGCTAAACATGCGAAGGATATGGATATTTTTTTATGTATAGCAGTAAGTAATGGATATATATTTATTCCTCTTTTTTTTAAGTTCTTTATTTCTCGATTAAGTTCTTGAATAGTCATATCTTTTGGTTTTTTATCTATATTTTCGTCTGGTGATTTATCTAATTTAAGAGTAATAGAATATTCCTTGAAGCCTAATTTGTAAAACTTGGATTTTTTTTGAGGGTCTAATTCCTCACTGGTTCCATCCATTAGTTTTAATTTTATTTCATTCGTGTTTTTTGTTTTTAGAATTTTGCCCCTTTCAGCTATAATGGTTCTAGTAGGGCCATTTTCAGAAGGTTGATAAACTCTTATACCTTTGAGATTATTTTTATCGATATCATATATAAAAATAATATAATCTTTGAAATTTTTAATAAAAGAACCGGCTTCTAAATAAGCTTCAGGATTTTTGGTTCCTATATTGGCAGCAATTTTTCTAGCAGTGTATCTTGCCTTAGGCAATATTTGGTCATTTAATATTACATTAAATAAGCTGAATATTAAGCCGACTAATATTATGGGTATTGCGATTTTATAAATGTTTATTCCGCTAGCTTTTAAAGCTATTATTTCTCCGTCAGCAGATAACCTCGAGAATGTTATTAATATTGTGCTTAACAATGCCATAGGGATTGTATAACTTAAAAGGTAAGGGATATAAGTTAAAAATAATTTTAAAATATCTAATCCCCTAACTCCTTTATTGATTATTAAATCTGCAAGTTTTATTAAATTCCCAAGTAATAAAACAAATGTAAAAATCGCTAAAAATAGCAAAAAAGGTAAAACCATTTGTTTTAAAATATATTTTCTTATAATTTTCATGATTCAAGCTCCATGTCGCATGCTTCAAGCTTCAAGACTCAAGCTTCATGCTTCAGGCTTCAAGCTACAGGCTGTATGCTTCAAGCTTCAAGACTCAAGCTTCATGCTTCAGGCTTCAAGCTACAAGCTGCATGCTTCAAGCTTCAATTTTATGATTTGTAGCCTGTAACCTGAGACTTGTAGCCTGTAACTTGTAGCTTAATTTTATCCTCTTGCTAATGTTACTACTAGAATGTAATTTGCTCCATTTTGTTTCAACAATCTTGCACATTCATTGACAGTTGCACCTGTAGTAAAAATATCATCTATAAGCAATATGTTAGAATATTTTATATTATATCTTTTTGAAATAGCAAATGCATTTTTAACATTTTGAGCTCTTTTTGTTCTTGATAATTCAGATTGAGGAATAGTATTCTTTTTCCTATATATTAAATCTGGAATTAACTTTATTTTTGTTTCTTTTGATATCATTTTAGAAAAAATTTCTGTTTGGTCAAAACCTCTTCTTAACTTTTTTTTAAAATATAAAGGTACCGGAGTTACATAATCTATTTTGCTTATAGATTTATCATTTTTAACCATTTTGGCAAATTTGTTCCCAATATATTTAGTTAATTTTAAGTCATTTTTATATTTTATAATATGTAATATTTTCCGTAAAGTATCTTTATATATAAAATACGAAACTGTTTTATCATACCAGAACTTATAATTTTCGGTTGATAGTAATTCTGCACATGTTTTGCATAGTTGTTTTGTATTAGATAAATGTACTCCACATAATTTACAATAGGGTGGTTGATTAAAATAAATTTGTGATCGGCAATTTTTACATATATAATCTGTTGAATTTAAAATGATTGTATTACATATTGGGCATTTGTGAGGATACACAAAATCTATAGTTTTATCTAAAACAGTTTTAAACAACATAGTAAAAATTATATCATAAATTTTATGAAATTGAAAAACGTTTATTATTTTAGTATAATAAATACGATTTAGACTTATAAAGCAGCTAAAAGGCCTAATGTAAATCTATAACTGGATTTATTCCTTTTGATGTGTTTCATAAGAAAACAATGGAGATAAATAAGGTTATAACTTATGAGATGCATGAAGTAGAAGTAGATTATATTAAGTGGATTTTCGCTTTTACTTTTTAATCTTTGGTAGATAAATATCCTCCTTTTAGTTATTTTCTTTAGAACACAAGAAGATACTTTATGTTAAGTATAAATAAGTTTAACCAATCTAATCGAGGTTATGACTTATTAGTAAAGTTAAACCTCACTCAGAATTATGGCTAAAATCACTCTTATCGATCCACCTTTAGGATTACATGAAAGATACGGCAGATTTGCGATTGCAGGAAGTATATTACCTCCATACAGTCTTTTGCTACTTTCGTCGGTATTAAAAAGGGAAGGGTATATAACGCAGATTATAGAACCTAACTTATCCAAAAGTACTAATAACGTAGAATATATTGTAAATAAAATTATTGAGTTTGAAACTGATTATATTGGGATAAGTGCTACTACCTTATCTATTAATAGTGCTGCTATTTTAGCCAGAGTAATAAAAGAAAGATTTCCAAACATAAAAATTATAATAGGGGGATGTCATATAAGTGCTATACCAGAAGAGACAATGAATGAATTTGGGAGTTTTGATATAGGAGTAATAGGAGAGGGTGAGGAAACAATAAAAGAGTTAATTTCTAAAATTGAAAGGAATGAAGACCTTAGCACAGTCGATGGGATAATTTATAGGCATAACGGTAAAATAAAGAGAAATGATTCCAGAGAATTTTTAGCAAATTTAGATGAGATACCTTTTCCAGATTGGGGTAGTTTAAAAGGATTTCCTGAAAAATTCCATCCTGTTTTACATAAAGCAAAGAGATTTCCTGCTACACATATTTTAACATCCAGAGGTTGTCCTAATATGTGCACATTTTGTGACCGTTCTGTTTTCGGAAATCGGTGCCGTTTTTTTAGTGCTGAGTATGTAATAGATATGATAAAATTATTATATGATAAATATAATATTAGAGAAATTTCTATAGAAGATGATACTTTTTTACTTCATAAGAAACGGCTTATAAAAATATGCAGTAACATTATAAAAAATGATATTAATATTTCATGGACTTGTAATGGTAGAGTGGATGCAGTTAATTATGATACATTAAAACTTATGAAGGAGTCAGGGTGCTGGCAGATAGGTTATGGGATAGAAAGTGGTTCGCAAAAAATATTAGATTCATGTAAGAAAAACATAACCATTGAACAAACAAAAAATGCTGTTAAATTGAGTCACAAAATCGGTATAGAAGCAAAAGGGTTTTTCATTATCGGTTTCCCGGAAGATACAAAGGATACGATAAGAGAAACTATAAATTTAGCTTTGAATTTACCATTTTCTGATGTTACAGTTACAAAGCTTACTCCTTTCCCAGGGACTGAAATTTATAGGAAGATTGATAATTATGGTAACTTTGAAAAAGATTGGAAAAAAATGAATTTATTGGAAACAGTATTTGTTCCCAGAAAGTTAACTAAAAAAGATATAGATAGATATCAAATGATGTTTATTGAAAAGTTTTATCTTAGGTCGGAAGTAATAATACGTTATTTTGTGAGATTTATTAAGTATCCTAAAGAAATTGTGAGGATTTTTTTAAGTGTAATTTCTTTTATAAGATAATTTATAAGATAATGTTAGAAATTTGCAAAATTTGCGGTTCAAGTAAGACAGAATTTATAGGTTTTAAAAATAATTCAAGATTAATAAGATGTAAACAATGCGGAGTTATCTATGTAGAATCTCCGCCATCTTGGGATATTATAGAATCTAGGTATAATAATGATTACCATTGTTATAGTGAAGCTGTATCTTTACCTAAAGAAATAATTTATGATTATTTTTTAAAAGAAATAAAGAGAATCAAAGGATTAAAGATACTCGATGTTGGATGTGGTATGGGTGAGTTTTTGGAATTAGTGGTGGATAATGAAGGCAAACCATATGGTATTGAATTTTCAGATTATGCTTCGGATTTCGTTGCAAAAAAAGGTATTAAAGTATGTAATCAGAATGCAGAGGGAAAATTTTGTTATGATTCTAAATTATTTGACATAGTTACAATGTGGGATGTTATAGAACATTTATATAATCCAGGTAAGGCCTTATCAGAAATAAATAGAGTTTTAAAGAAAGATGGTTTCTTAATACTTTCAACTCCTAATTTCTCTGGTTTAACTAGATTATTATTTGGATTTAATGCTTATCAGATTTCTTTACCGGAACATTTATTCTATTTTAATTTAGATTCTATTAAAAATATTTTAAACAAACATGGTTTCAGAATTATAAAAGCTAAAAGTATACATTTATTTTTGACTAATTTCTTTAGTTTTAAAAAGAATGGGATTCTACATAATGAAGTTGAATCAAAACCAAAAAATTTTTTATTAAGTAAATATTTAAAACTCATAATACAAAATAAAATAATCAAATATTTTTTTGTATATTCTATAAAGCTAATTGATTTATTCCTTGATTTTTTTAAAAGAGGTGATTTGATATTAATATATGCGAGAAAGGTGCGGTAAGGAATGGTAATGTGTTAAATTCCTATATCAGGAGAACTTATGAAGATTTTATTTATTCTTGAATATTACTATCCGCATGTAGGCGGTGGGGAAATTTTTTTCCGGAATCTTGCTGAAAGACTAGTGAAAAAAGGACATAAATGTGGTGTTGTTACTAGTAGGATTAAAGGAACTAGTTGTTATGAGAAAATAAACGGGGTAGAGGTTTTTAGAATAGATACCCCTTCATTTTGGAGTAGATATTGGTTTACTTTTATATCAATACCATATGTTTTAAAATTAGGGAGGAGATATGATATTTTTCATACGATGACTTATAATGGCGTATTATCTACATATATAGCATCAAAATTATTAAGAAAACCAGCAATTATCACTATTTTTGAAGTTCTTTTAAGCCTTTGGAAACATATATCTAATTTTAATTATATTAATGCTCGTTTACATATGTTATTAGAAAGGGTTTCAATTAAGTTATCTTTTAATAAATATATATGTTTTTCTTATTATACATTTAACTACGTTAGATTACTTGGGATAAATGATAAGAAAATGGAGGTTATTTATCCAGGAGTTGACCAAAATCTTTTTTCTTATAATATAAAAGGAAGGGAGGAAATAAGGAAGGAATTAGGGCTAGAAGAAAAATTTGTATATTTATATTTTGGGCGCCCAGGGGTTTTTAAGGGAGTAGATTTTTTACTAAAAGCCGTACCTCTTATTTCAAAAAAAATCCCAAATTCTAAGTTACTTCTTATACTTTCTAAGGAACCTACTTATAGATACAAGGAGGTAAAATCTTTGATTGATAAGCTATCTATTGAAAATAGTTTAATACTTTTAGAAGAAAAAGAACATGATGTTATCCCAAAGTATATTTCTGGTGCTGACTGTGTGGTAATCCCTTCTCTGACTGAAGGATTTGGATTTACATGTGCAGAATCTTGTTCTATAGGAGTTCCTGTGGTTGCTACTTATGTAGGTTCAATCCCTGAAATTATTTTTGGTAGATATGAATTAGTTAAACCCAGAGATCCAGAAGAAATATATAAGGGTATTGAAAAAATTTATTATGGTCACTCTAAGATATCATACAAAAAAGAATATAAATGGGATACATGTATTTTGAAATATGAAGAAGTTTATTATAACCTCATAGAAAAGAAAATAGATGAATAGATTTTTACTATTAATACCTGCTTATAATGAAGAAAAAAATATTGGTAAAGTTATATATAAAATAAAGAATTTACCTTTTTCTGTAGATATAGTAGTTATTGATGATGGTTCAAAGGATAATACTGCAAAGGTAGCAGAAAATGCTGGAGCTTTTGTCATTACTTTACCGTTCAATTTAGGGTATGGTTCTGCACTGCAAACAGGATATAAATATGCGGTAAAAAAAGATTATGACTACTTAGTCCAATTAGATGCGGATGGTCAACATGAAATTGAGGATATTTCCGAATTGTTAGATGGCGTAAAGTCTGGAAAAGCAGATATAGTAATAGGAAGCAGGTTTCTTAAAGATAAGAAATATGATATGTCATTTTTTAAAAGAATAGGAGTGTTCATTTTTTCTAAAATCGTTTCCATAATAATAAAACAAGAGATTACTGATCCGGTATCTGGTTTTGAAGCATTTAACAAAAAAGCATTAGAGTTTTTTATTCTTGATATCTTTCCTTCTGATTTTCCTGATGCTGATATGTTGATTATTTCACATTTTGCAGGGTTGAAGATTAAAGAAATTCCTGTTTCTATGTATAATAGTCCTTTGGGAAAAGCACCAATGCATGGTGGATTAACTTCTTTTTATTATATATTCAAAATGTTTCTTTCTATAATTATGGTTCTTATAACAAAGAAATACAGAAAGAAATTTATTATTTAAAAAGGAGGAAAATAATGTTATTGAAACAAAAAGTTTTTGCTGTTGCAGCAGGTTTACTATTGATGGTTTTTATTTTTGAATTAGTAAGAAGGAAGAAAATGAGAGAAGAATATTCATGGTTATGGTTATTAACTGGCGTTGCTATAATTATTATGGTTTTATGGTATGATTTGCTGGAATTTATTACTGGTTTAATTGGAGCAGTTTTGCCTACTACCACTTTGTTCATTTTATCAATTTTGTTTCTTGTATTAATTTCCATTCATTTCTCTGTAAGAATTTCATCTCTGACTGATAAAATGATTAAATTGACGCAGGAGTTATCTATTCTAAAAGCAGAAAAAGATAGAGATAATGAGCTTTAATGAATTGTTGAGAGGAGTTGAGCCTCTCTCAAATAAAAATCTTATTTTTTATGGAAAGATTTAACTTAATAAGCGATTATGAACCTTGCGGAGACCAACCTCAGGCTATAGATAGACTTGTTAAGGGGATTAATAATAATTTACCTTATCAGACTTTACTTGGTGTTACTGGTTCAGGTAAAACTTATACAATAGCTAACGTTATAGAGAAAATTAATAAACCTGCTTTAGTTATTTCACATAACAAAACATTAGCCGCTCAACTGTATTGCGAGTTCAAAAAATTGTTTCCTCATAATGCAGTTGAATACTTTGTAAGTTATTATGACTATTACCAACCCGAAGCATATATTCCGCATACCGATACTTATATTGAGAAAGATGCTTCAATAAATGAACAGATAGATAAATTAAGGTTATCTGCAACAAGTTCTTTAATGGGAAGAAAAGATGTTATTATTGTAGCCAGTGTGTCTTGTATTTATAATTTAGGGTCTCCTAAGGATTATGGCGAAATGTTATTATTTATTGAAAAGAAATCAGTAAAAAGTAGAAGAGATATTTTGGAAAATTTAATTTCGATGTTTTACGAAAGAAATGATACAAATATTTCAAGGGGAAAATTTAGAGTTAGAGGAGGGAATATAGAAATTTTTCCCTCATATGAGGAAAATATTATAAGAATAGAGTTGTTTAATGGTAGAATCGAGAAAATAACTTATATAGATTTTGTTACCGGAAATAAAATATCAGAGATAGATAAGGTTGTTTTGTATCCTGCCAAACATTTTTTAACTACGCCGGAAAAAATTGAAAGGGCCTTATCCAGTATAAAAAAAGAGTTAGATGAACAGATTGCTTTTTTAAAAAGTAATAACAAATTACTTCAAGCGCAGCGTCTTGAATTTAGAACAAAGTATGATATGGAAATGTTTAAAGAAGTGGGTTATTGCCATGGCATAGAAAATTATTCCAGACATCTTTCAGGAAGGCCTCCGGGGAGCCGTCCATATTGCCTTATTGATTATTTTGATAAGGATTTTGTGGTATTCATAGACGAATCTCATGTTACTGTTCCGCAGATAAAAGGGATGTATGAAGGAGATCAAGCAAGGAAAAGAGTATTAGTTGAGCATGGTTTTCGTTTACCTTCGGCTTTAGATAATAGGCCGTTACAATTAAATGAATTTGAGAAGTTAGTGCCTCAGACTGTTTATATTTCTGCAACTCCTTCAGATTATGAGATAAAAAAGAGTAATGGTAAAATTGTAGAACAGGTGATACGTCCTACTGGTTTAGTTGACCCTGAAATTATAGTTAAACCCATAGAAAATCAAGTTGATGACCTTATAAGTGAAGTAAAGAAAAGAGCAAAGTTAAATGAACGAGTGTTGGTTACGACTTTGACTAAACGAATGGCTGAGGATTTAAGTGAGTATTTAAATGATGTGGGAATCAAAGTTGATTATATTCATTCTGAAATAGATACTTTAACCAGAGTAGAAATTTTGAGGGATTTAAGACTTAAAAAATTTGATTGTTTAATAGGAGTGAATCTTTTAAGAGAAGGTTTGGATTTACCAGAGGTTTCTTTAGTTGTTATTTTAGATGCAGATAAGGAAGGTTTTCTTAGATCAGATACTTCTTTGATACAAGTTTCAGGTAGAGCTGCACGTAATCTTAACGGTCAAGTAATAATGTATGCTGATAATATAACTGGTTCTATGAAAAGAGCCATTGGTGAAATGAACAGGCGGAGAAAAAAGCAAATAGAGTTTAATAAAAAGAACAATATAACTCCTCGAAGTATCCAAAAAGAGATAAGAAATTATATAGAATATAGAAAAGATGCTGATGACATAGTTAAAAGTGTAGTAAAACAAACTGAAGAAGAATATGAAAAAGGTATTTTAATATCAGAATTAGAGCATAAAATGGAAATAGCAGCAAGGAATTTGCAATTTGAGAAAGCTGCAGCATTGAGGGATAAAATAAAAAAATTGGAGACTCATCCCATTTTTTGAACTACATGTAATAAGTTTAAAAATACAAATTATAAATTGCATTTTTTAAATGCGAGATAGGGATGTAAATTTTTTTTACCCGCCTTCGCAGAAAGTCGCGTCCCGTTAAATAAGAAGGCAAAGTATTTTACGGGACATGCCTGTAAAGGCGTGGTGCTCGCCAAAAAGATTGGCGAGTCCGCCAGGTATGGTGGCGGAAATGCAAGAGGGGGTATTCGCCAACGCCTGTCTACTGGCAAGGCAGGGGTTTTGCCGAAGAATGTGAAGATACCATGGCTGCTTGCCCTGCTTGTCCTGTGAGGATTTCAAACTTTTATAGGATAAGAGCTTTAGTTTCTTATAAGGGAAAGCCGTGGGGTTTTACATAATGCATAACACATGGCGAATTTATGGATGCAAATTGATAATTTGTGGAGTTATAATGTTTGATTTACATAAAAAAGAAAAAGATATTCAAAAAGTAGAAGAATTACTTAAATTTTTCCTTTTTAAAAAAGATTATAGTCTCGGAGAAGTTATTAGTAAAAGGGTTAGTTTTCCCATTGATAAGTTAGATTTTTTAATAAATAAACTTCAGAAACAGGGCTATGATATTTCTTTTAATCCTCATTTAGGTTTCCGATTAGAATCTATTCCAGACAAATTGGATGTAGGATTGATAAGAGCTGGGTTGGATACTAAAAAGATAGGTAAGGAAATTTATGTTTTTGATACAATTAATTCGACCAATGATGCCATTTTTAATATTGCTTTAAAAGGTGCTAAGGAGGGATCTGTAGTGATTGCTGCCCGACAAACTAAGGGTAGAGGCAGACAGGGTAGAACTTGGATATCTCCCAAAGGTGGGATATACCTTTCCATATTATTGGTTCCTGATATAGACTTTGAACGGATTACTATATTTAATATAATTGGAGCATTGGCTGTTGCAGAAACATTAAATAAATTTTTTAATATTGATGTTTCGATAAAATGGCCTAATGATGTTTATTTAAAAGATAAAAAGTTATGCGGGGTTTTAGCAGAAATAAAGAAGATACATAAAAAAAAAGATGTATTAATCTTAGGCATAGGAATTAATATTAATTCCTCTTTAGATATGCTTCCAGAACAATCTGCTTCTTTGAAAGTTTGTATGAATAGACAGGTTAATAAGGTATTGATTCTATGGGAAGTTTTAAAACAGATAGAAACATATTATAATTTATATAAAAATCGAGAGTTTAGTTATATATTGGGAAAATGGAAAAGTTATTCTTTTATGTTGGGGCATCAAATAGAGATAACTGAAGGTAAAAGTGTTTTAGAAGGATATGTTATAAATATTGACCCATCAAATGGTAATTTAATTATTAGATTGGATAGTGGATTAGAAAAAGTTGTGACAGGTGGTTGTATGAAAATATTAAAATAAAAATCTTACAGAAAATACTACTGGCTTGCCTGTTCGAAGCTAAGCTTCGAACAGGCAAGCAAAACAGGGAGGAAAGGGAAGTATGAGAAAAATTAAATTTGTTAATGGAGAGTATTACCACATTTACAATAGAGGAGTAGATAAACGTGATATTTTTTTAGATGGTGCTGATTATTTTAGGTTTATCTTGGAGATGAAAGAATTTAATGATATTACTCCAAATTATAATCTCCGTCGATTTAACAATGTCTCTAAAATGAAGCTCTGCCAGCACGAAGAAGAGATAGTTAATTTTATATGTTATTCATTAATGCGAAATCATTATCATTTTATTATCAAACAAGTCAAAGATGGAGGAATCTCAAAATTTATGCAAAAGTTAGGTACAGGTTATACAAATTATTTTAATAAACGGTATGAAAGAAGCGGTGCTCTTTTTCAAGGAACCTTTAAAGCAAAACATATTTCTACAGATGAATACCTTCTTCATCTTTCTCGTTACATTCATTTAAATATTTTGGGGGTTAAAGATAAACAGTGGATATCAAATGGAGTAGGAAATAAAAGTAAAGCTTATCAGTTTTTAAAGAAATATAAATGGCATAGTTTGCCGTTCTGGCTTGATGATTTGCCTAATTTAGTTAATTTGTATCCTGAGATTGTATTAGAGCAATTTCCTTCTAAAAAATCATATGTTGATTTTTTATTAAGTTGGACTGAGTACGACTTAGATATAGTTGAATCGGATATCATAGAAGATATTGAGGACTAAAACTAAGTGTTCGAAGCTAAGCTTCGAACAATATGAGGATAGAAGATGATACTTACTATAGACATAGGAAACACAAATATTAACTTTGGGATTTTTAGGAAGGAAAAACTAAGTAAAAGGTTTAATATTTTAACCGATGAGGTTAAGATATCCGGGGCTTTACCTAAAAGATATGTTAACATTTTGAAATCAGAGCAAATAGATGATGCTATAATTTGTAGCGTTGTCCCTGAACTTGTATCTAGAATAAAGCAGAGTATTGTAGGAATGCTTAGTTGTTCTGTAAAATTAGTAGGGAAAGATATAGTTGTCCCAATAAAGAATCTTTACAGTAATCCAAGTGAAGTTGGACAAGATAGATTGGTTAATGCTTATGCAGCTAAAAAATTATATAGTTCTCCTGCTATAGTTATAGACTTTGGGACAGCTATAACATTTGATGTTATAAATATAAATGGAGAATATGGGGGAGGCATAATATTCCCAGGATTAAAAATTTCATTAGATGCTCTTGTAAAGAAAACTTCTTTATTGCCAAATGTTAATATATCAAAACCTCGTGATTTTATTGGTAAAGATACCGTTTCCAGCATGCAAAGCGGTTTTTATTATGGCTATAAATATTTTATCGAGAAAATGATATATCAGTTAAAAAAAGAAATAAATTGCAAAAATACAATAGTTATAGGTACAGGAGGGGATATTGTTTTTTTAAAACCGTTACTAAAAAAATATGTTGATATATTTGATGTTAATATTACCCTTAAAGGTTTAGAATTATTGAAAGATTATAGTAATAAAGAGAAAAATTAAGTAAAATGGATTAAAGATATGTTTTTACTAGATAATATGTATTTCAGATTGTTTAATTATACTTTACGTGCTTTTAAGTCTCTTTCAGACATTTGATTTTAAATAAAGTTTTTTGTATGATTGATATCAGCACTCTTAGGTGTTGAGTGATAACTGTTAATTCATAGTTAAAAGTTTAATTTTTAAAATTACCCCACAATAATTTGCTTTGCAAATCAATTCTTGGGGGTTAATTCAACCATATGATTTATGCTTCCGTTGGTCGCATAAATCATGGTCTCATTAAGGAGGTGGGATTATGGCGATAAAACCGTTAGGGGATAGAGTTTTAGTAAAGCCTTTAGAAGCTGAAGAAAAAACTAAAGGTGGAATTGTTTTGCCTGATACTGCTAAAGAAAAACCGCAGCAGGGCCGGGTTGAGGAAATAGGTTCTGGAAAAATAGGTGAAGATGGAAAATCTGTTCCTTTTAGTGTAAAGAAAGGACAAAAGATTTTGTATGGAAAATATTCTGGAACTGAAATAACCTATAACAGCCAAGATTTTTTAATTTTAAAAGAAGAAGATATATTGGCTATAATGGAGTAAAGAAATATTTAAATTATCCGCCACAAACATTGGCGGATTTAATTCGCACATATCATTTAGCTTCGCTACTACTCGCTAAATGATGTGCTCATTAAAGGAGGTAAATTATGCCTAAACAGATTAAATTTAACGAGGATGCTCGTAACGCTATAAAAAGAGGAGTAGAAAAACTCTCTGATGCTGTTAAAATAACTTTAGGTCCTAAAGGTAGAAATGTAGTGTTAGATAAAAGCTTTGGTGCCCCAACTGTTACAAAAGATGGAGTTACAGTAGCTAAAGAGATTGAATTGGAAGAGCCTTATGAAAATATGGGAGCAGAAATGGTTAAAGAAGTTGCTTCAAAAACTTCTGATGTAGCAGGTGATGGAACTACTACTGCTACTTTATTGGCTGAATGGATTTTTAAAGAAGGCTTGAAGAATGTTACAGCTGGAGCAAATCCCATGGCTTTAAAAAGAGGGATTGAAAAGGCTGTAGAAAAAGTAGTAAATAACTTGAAAAGTTTGTCAAAAATTGTAAAAGAGAAAAAGGAAATTGCACAAGTTGCAACTATTGCTGCTAATAATGATAAAACAGTAGGTAATTTGATTGCAGATGCAATGGATAAAGTTGGTAAAGATGGTGTTATTACTGTGGAGGAAGCAAAAGCTATGACTACAAGTTTAAATGTAGTTGAAGGTATGCAGTTTGACCGTGGATACCTTTCTCCTTATTTTGTAACAGATTCTGAAAGAATGGAATCAGTTTTAGAAGACCCTTATATATTAATTCATGAAAAGAAAGTTTCTGCTTTAAAAGATATGTTGCCTTTGTTGGAAAAAATTGCTAAAACTGGTAAGCCATTAATGATTATTGCAGAGGATATAGAAGGAGAAGCTCTTGCTACTTTAGTAGTTAATAAAATAAGGGGAACTCTTAATTGTTGTGCAGTTAAAGCTCCTGGTTATGGAGATAGAAGAAAAGCTATGTTGGAAGATATAGCTGTTTTGACAGGAGGTAAAGCTATTACAGAAGATTTAGGTATCAAAATCGAGAATATAACCTTAGATGATTTGGGAAGAGCAAAAAGAATTACAGTAGATAAAGAAAATACCACTATTATAGAAGGAGCTGGAAAGACAGAAGATATTAATGCTCGAGTATCTCAAATACGAAGGTTAATAGAAGAAACTGATTCAGATTATGATAGAGAAAAGCTGCAGGAAAGGTTAGCTAAATTAGCTGGTGGCGTAGCTGTAATTAATGTTGGAGCAGCTACTGAAACCGAAATGAAAGAGAAAAAAGCTAGGGTTGAAGATGCATTACATGCTACTCGAGCTGCTGTAGAAGAAGGGATTGTTCCCGGAGGAGGAGTTGCGCTTTTAAGAAGCATATCGGTTTTAAATGATTTAAAGCTCAAAGGTGATGAAATGATAGGAGTTAATGTAATTAAAAAAGCATTGGAAGCTCCTATTAGACAATTAGCGTTTAATGCTGGATTGGAAGGTTCAATAGTTGTTCAGCAGATAAAAGAGCAAAAGACAAATGTTGGATATGATTTGGCTAATGAAAAAATAACCGATATGATAGAAGCAGGAATTATTGACCCAACAAAAGTTACCAGAAATGCTTTAGAAAATGCAGCCAGTATAGCAGGTTTAATGTTAACTACAGAAGCAGTTATAACAGATATACCTGAAGAAGATAAGGCAAAAATGCCAGGCGGCGGAGCTGCTCCTGGAATGGGAGGAGGTATGCCTGGTGGAATGGGAGGTATGTATTAATTAGTTTTCCCATTTTTGATAAGTGTTGTTATGTTTTAAACCCGTCTAAAATTTTAGGCGGGTTTTTTTATTATTTTAAATTTTACAATATTTCTTCTAATTATATTAAATTCTTGACTTTATTTTTAATATAACGTATATTGCAGTAATGGGTTAGTTATACGTTCTTTTAAATAAAAATATAGGTGGAATTATGGAAAAAAAGAAGTTAGTAGGTGAAGTTTTACTAGACAAGAAATATATAACAAAGGAACAGTTAAATAAGGCTGTAGAAGTTCAGAAAAAAGAAGGGCGAAAACTAGGAGAAGTGTTGATTAATTTAGGATTTGTAAACCAAGATAAGTTTGCGGAAGCTCTGGCAGAACAATTAGGTTTAAAGAAGTTGAATTTAAAAAGGATAGAGCCGGACAATGCAGCAGTTGAATTGATGGGTGAAGAATTTGCGAGAAAATATTCTATAGCTCCTGTTGAAGTTAAAGATGATATTTTTATAATTGCAATGGCAGATCCTTTAAATGTTTATGCTATTGACGAAATAAGTACAAATGTTGGTTTAAATGTCGAATCAGTTGTGAGTAACAAAGATGAAATAGATAAATTTCTTGACCGATGTTATGGAGAAAATAAAAGTGTTAAAGATATATTAGAGGATATTAATATAGATGGCAGTGAAGAAATTAGTAATTTAGAGGAAGAAGAAGATGAAGACTTAGCTTTTGTTCAAGAAATGGCTGAGAAAGCTCCTATTATTAAGTTAGTTAATAGTATAATATTGGGAGCTATAGGAGATAGAGCTAGTGATATTCATATTGAACCTGAACATAAGAGAGTTAGATTAAGATATAGAATAGATGGGGTGTTAATCGAAAAAGGAGTTTTACCAGAGGGAACTAAATTGGCAGTTATATCAAGGATAAAAATTATGGCAGGTTTGGATATAGCTGAGAGAAGGATTCCTCAAGACGGAAGAATAAGTGTAAAAATTAAAGGACGTAATGTTGATTTGCGTTGTTCAGTTTTACCTACGATATATGGCGAAAAAATAGTATTGAGAGTTATGGATCCTAATGCGGTTATATCTGAATTAAGTGAGTTAGGAATGTTGCCGGAGACTTTGAAAAAATTTGTTGATTTTATTGAAAGCCCTCATGGAATGATATTAGTCACGGGACCTACTGGGTGTGGAAAATCGTCAACTCTATATGCTGCATTGAGAAGAATAAATACAGCAGAGGATAATATTGTTACTATAGAAGACCCAGTAGAATCTCCAATTAAGGGTTTAAATCAAGTGCAGATTAATCCTAAAGCGGGGCTTACTTTTGCAAGTGGTTTAAGGTCTTTTATGCGACAGGATCCAGATATAATGATGGTTGGAGAAATAAGGGATTTAGAAACTGCAGAAATAGCTATAAATGCTGCTCTTACAGGACATTTAGTATTTTCTACATTGCATGCTAATGATGCATCCAGTGTGGTTGTGCGTTTAACAAATATGGGAGTTGAACCTTTTTTGGTTTCTTCTTCTGTTATTGGTGCTGTTGCGCAAAGGTTGGTTAGAAAAATATGTGAAGAATGTAAAGAAGAAATTAAACCTAATGAAGCAATGATTAAAAAATTTGAAAATTTGGTAAATCAACATGAAGAAGAAGCTAAGTTTTATCATGGAAAAGGTTGTGTAGAATGTGGAGGTACTGGATATAAAGGAAGAACTGGTGTTTTTGAACTATTTGTTTTAAATATGCCTGTTAGAGAAGCTATTATAACTAATAAATCATCTGAACAAATAAGGCGGATAGCATTGGATACCGGAGCTTTGGATGAACTAATAAAAGATGGTTTTCAAAAAGCATTAAAGGGTATAACGACATTGGATGAAGTATTAAGAGTTGCTCAAGAAGCCCAAAAGTAGTATTTAAAAAAAATTTAAAATAGAATGGGAAGGATAGATAAATAAAAATGTCTAAGTATGTCTATGAAGCAATAAATGAAGAGGGAGAAACTGTTGGTGGTAAAATAGAAGCTAAAAGTGAAGATGAGGTTTATACAAAGCTTTCCAAAGAAAATCTTTACGTTTCAAAAGTTGAGAATATTTCTGAAAAAAAATCCTTTTTAGACTCTATTTTAAAACGAGATTCTTTTAAAAAGAAAGTTAAAATAGGTGATGTTCTTGTTTTTACAAGACAGTTAGCAACAATATTACATGCAGGGTTACCTTTATTAGATGGTCTTAATATAATGATTGAGCAGGTTGAAAACCCTGGATTTAAAAAGGTTATATCTGAGTTAGTTGACAGTATCAAGTCAGGAAATAGTTTTTCGGATGCTTTGCGTGAGCACCCTAAAGTTTTTAGTGAAATGTATGTTAGTATGGTAGAAGCAGGAGAAGAGGGAGGGGTTTTGGATGATATTTTACATAGGGTCATGAAAATAATGGAGAAAAACGAAGATACGAAGAATAAGATCAAATCTGCTTTTACTTATCCTGTTATTATCGTTTTTATAGCGATTGTTGTAGTAGGTTTTTTAGTTACTTTTGTATTCCCTACATTTATAAAGTTGTTTTTAAAAAATAATATAAGTTTACCTTTACCTACACAATTACTTTTTTCCACCAGTAATTTTATAAAAGGCAATTTACATTTTTTAATAATAGGCCTTATAATAGCAATAGTATTTTTTAAAAAATACAGAAATACTGAGAAAGGTAGATCTGTGACAGATAATGTTATTTTAAAGATTCCTATGATAGGAGAACTTATTACAAAAGTTACATTAAGTAGATTTGCTCGTACTCTTTCTACTCTTTATACCAGTGGAGTACAGATTTTAAGGGCCTTGGAAATTGTCCAGAAAAGTGTAACTAACAAAGTTATATCTTCATGGTTGGATAAAGTATATGAGGAAGTTAAAAAAGGAGAGTCTTTAGCAAAACCGATGGCAGAAACTGGTAATTTTCCTCCAATGTTAGTACAGATGGTAGCTACAGGGGAACAGACAGGTGCAGTAAGTGAGATGTTATCGGAAATAGCAAGAGCCTATGATGTAGAAGTAGATTATACTGTAGAAAGAGTTACTGCAGCCATAGAACCTTTACTTATTGTATTTATGGGAATATTGGTAGCTTTTATAGCTTTGGCTTTGTTTTTGCCTATGTTAGATATGATGAGTATGGTGAGATAGAAAAAATCTGAACGCAGATGGTCGCAAATCTAACGCATATTTACGCAAATTAATCTGCGGTCATTTGCGTTTGCCCTGTTAAATATGAAATCATTTGACTGGGTTGATATGCGTTTATTTGCGTTAAAAAAAACCTTGACAATTGAGATTTTAATATGTATAATATAAGAATATATGTTGCAAGACACAAGCTACGGGCTGCAAGACGCAGGCTAATAACAGGGAGTAAGCATGCAAAGTTATAAACTTTCTTATGACTTGGGGTCTGAAGCATGTAGCTTGAAGCATGTAGCTT
>JAGYNU010000001.1 GCA_018399975.1 Candidatus Omnitrophota bacterium | reverse complement strand
ATTTACGCTTCCGTTGGTCGCGTAAAACATGTGCTCATTTAGGAGGGGGATTATTATGCCAGGTGGAAATGGAACAGGCCCAGAAGGTTTAGGCCCAAAGACAGGTAGAGGTGCAGGATATTGTGCTGGAAATTCAGGCCCTGGATATATAAATTTGGCTCCGGGAAGAGGTTTCGGATTTAGACATGGTTCATGGGGTGGCTATGGTGGCCGTGGTTACAGAAACTGGTATTATGCTACAGGGGCTCCAGGTTGGTCAAGGTTTACTCAAGGATTACCTTCGTGGAAAAAAATGCCTTATTATGGTTCCCAGTTTTATGAGCAAGAGGTTACTCCTCAACAAGAAGTTGGTATGTTAAAGGAGCAAAGCAAATTTTTAAAAAAAGAATTAGAAAATATTCAAAAACGTATCGGTACATTAGAAAAAGAATCGACAAATAAAGATAAATAATATATAATTTAGATTTTGTCATTTTATTAAGTTTGTTATTAAAAAATAGGTGGAGGGTGTTGTCTTTTAAATTAACCAAGGAGTATTTATGAAAATCGCTATTTCAACTGATGACGGTAAGGTATCAGCTCATTTTGGAAGATGTCCTGCTTTTACAATCATTGATATAAAAAAAGGCGATGTTAAATCCAAAAAAATTATAAATAATCCGGGACATAAAACAGGGTATTTGCCGGAATTTTTACGTCAGTATGATGTTGAATGTATTATTGCTGGAGGAATGGGGCGTAAAGCTTATGCATTGTTTGAAGAGAAAAAGATAAAGAGTATTATTGGTGTAACCGGAGATGTAGATAAAATAATTGATAAATTGATTAATGGTACTTTAAAAGAAGGTCAGAGTCTTTGTAACCCTGGAAGTGGAAAAGGATATGGAGTTTCGAGAGAAAAAACAGAACATGACCAAGGGCATTAACGATTATTAATTTATAGTTGATGATAAATAAAATAGGTTAGGTATTATTAATTAGTTAATATACTGTGTGTTTACAGAAGGAGGTTTTATGAAGATTTGTGTAACTTCTCAAGGAGACAATTTAGATTCACAAGTTGACCCACGGTTTGGAAGATGCCAGTATTTTATAATCTATGATTCTGAAACTGAAAGTTTTGAAGCGATTAGAAATTCAAATATTATAGCAGGTGGAGGAGCTGGGGTTCAGTCGGGACAATTAGTTGCTAATAAACAAGTTGATGTAGTTTTAAGTGGAAATATTGGGCCAAATGCTTTTCAAACTCTACAGGCTGCAGGAATTAAAATAATTACAGGGTTATCTAGTGGAAGTGTGCAGAAAATAATAGAGAAATATAAGACAGATGATTTAGAATTTGTTCAATCTTCTACTGTAGATTCTAAGTTTGGGACAGGAAGTATTGGTAGAGGTGGATTTGGTAGAAAAATGAAAGGGGGCAATAATACACCATTTTCTGATAGTGATAGTGTTCAACAAGAAGGACTTAGTCGAGAAGAAGAATTTGATAGATTAGAACAAGAAGCTAAAGATTTAGAACAACAGGCAAAAGAAATTAGAAGAAAACTTGCTGAATTAAAAGAAAAATTAAGTTTATAGGTGTTTTGTTATAACCCGCATTTTTTAATTTAACGTAATTTATTTATAAAAAGGGGGAATATTATGCCATTTGGAGATGGAACTGGCCCAGCAGGACGAGGTCCTGGAAGTGGTAGAGGTTTTGGAGGAGGTAGAGGTAGAGGACGTTTAGGGGGCAATAGGCCTGGAGCAGGCCCTAGTGGAGACTGTGTTTGTCCAAGTTGTGGGACAAAAGTTGCGCATGGTGCAGGACAACCTTGTTATGAAAGAAAATGTCCCAAATGTGGCTCTAAAATGGTTAGAGCATAATTATATACAGAAAGGTGTTTATGGCAGATTTTGAAAAGATTAATAACGCAAGAAAAATTTTGCAACTTGATAAGGAAGTAACTTTAGATGAAGTTAAATCGCAATTTAGAAAACTTTCCAAAAAGTATCATCCTGATAGTTGTAGAGATAAAAAGATAGGTGGCTATGAGGAAAAGTTCAAACAAATAAATGATGCCTATCAAATTATAATGGAATACATAAGGAATTATAAATATTCTTTTAACAAAAAAGATGTGCAAGATACAAAGATTGAAAAGATGTATCGTGAGCACTTAAATCGTTTTTATAACGGATGGTGGGAAGAGTTTTAGTAAAAATGTCTACTATACCAGAAATATTTGATAAATATGCTTTGAAATATGATAAATGGTATGAGGAAAATGAATTTATTTATCTTTCCGAACTTGAAGCATTAAAATATTTTTTAAGTGTTAAATCGAAAAGTTTAGAAATTGGGACAGGAACAGGCCGCTTTGCATCTGATTTAAATATAGCTGTTGGAGTAGATGTTTCTTTTGAAATGTTAAAACTTGCTCATGCTAAATGTTTGAATGTTTTTAAAGCAAATGGAGAAAGGCTACCATTTAAGGATAATGTTTTTGATACAGTATTAATGATAACAACCCTTTGTTTTATTAGAAATCCTTTAGTAGTATTATCTGAAACTAAACGTGTTTTAAGAAAATCAGGTAATATTATTTTAGGTATAATTGATAAGAATAGTGTTTTGGGTAAACAGTATATATCGAGTGACAGTGCATTTTATGCTCATGCTAATTTTTTTTCCCCACAAGAAGTGATAGATTTACTTGAAAAAGTTGGTTTTAGAAATTTTTCTTTTAGACAAACGTTATTTAACGATCCGAGAAAACTTGATGAATGTGAGTTTTCTAAACCTAATTATGGTGAAGGGAGTTTTGTAGTTATAAAAGCGCAATATAGTTGATAAAATATGTAGCGAAAGTGTAATACATTTATACTTTGAGGAGGTATTAATGGGTGGGCAGATTATAGAAAAGATGAGAAAACAATATGGGATACATTGGGTTGGGGTTAAGTTTTATCAATTCCTCCCGGATAAAGAAATATTAGATCTTTATTATGATAAATCACAATTTAGATTTTGTGAAGCTATAAATAAAGCTATAATTCATCCTATAATTTTCAAAAAGGATAATTTAAATTGTGAACCTGCAAAATTTATATTCAAATGGTCAGAAAAAACAAGAGATGATATTATAACAATTTGTCTTGATAAGAGGAATATTGATTATGATACTGCAAAAGATATCATCTACAATTTAGAAGAATTAAATAATGCTCCTAAATATATAGGTTTAAATACAGATAAAGATCCAGATATAGCTATTGCTTATTTAAATCCTAAAACAGCTATGGATATCGTGCGAATGTATCATGATGAAACAGGGCAGGAATTAAAAGTTGTTATTTCCAGCATAATGTCAATTTGTGGTAATTTAGCAGTTAAGTCATATGTTACAAATGAAATAACTTTATCTTTTGGTTGTGATGAATCTCGAATATATGGTGGTATAGATAGAGATAGTTTAGCTATGTGTGTGCCTAAAAGTTTATTTAATTTATTTACGAAAGATAATATTTCAAAAAAAGCTGTTGTGGAAGGAAAAATTAATTAATTTATGCAAACTTATTTAGATTGTATACCTTGTTTTTATAATCAAGCACTTAGAACTGCCCGTTTAGCTGGGGTTAATATTATTCAGCAAAGAGAGGTTTTAGATAAAGTAGCTGATATTATGAAAGAAATTAGCATGGAATTATCTCCTCCTTTTATTGCTAAAAAAGTTTATAATGTAATAGAGCAGATTACTAAAGATGGGGACCCTTTTTATAAAGTAAAAAGAGATTCTAATAAAAAAGCAATGGGATTATATAGTAAAGTAAAAGAAGAAGTTGGAAACTCAGATGACCCTTTGCTTTTGGCAACAAAATTTGCTATCGCTGGAAATGTTATAGATTTTGGAACTCCAGGGAAATTCGATATTGAACAAGAAATAAAGAATATAGTTCATAAAAAATTGGGTATTTTTGATTATGATAGTTTTAAAAGAAAATTAGAAAAAGCAAAAAAGATTCTTTATATTGGAGACAATGCAGGAGAAATAGTGTTTGATAAAATTCTTATTGAATATATGTTGAATGTGAATAATAAAAATATAGTATTTGCAGTTAGAAGTAAACCTGCTATAAATGATATATTAATGGAAGATGCTCGACTATGTGGGTTAGATAAAATATGTAGAATTATAGAAAGTGGTTCGGATGTTCCTGGGACTCCTTTAGAGATTTGTTCAAGTGAGTTTCTCAAAGAATTTAATGATGCTGATATTATTATTAGTAAAGGACAAGGTAATATAGAAACTTTAATTGGAGAAAAAGCTCCTATATTTTTTATGCTTAAAGTAAAATGTTTTGTAATGGCGGATAAACTCGATTGTGAAGTTGGCAATATAGTTTTAAAAGAAAATAGTTATTAGGGAGTTATATATGGAAATAATGGAAATAAAGAAATATCCTAATGATGATGTTTTAAGAAAGATTTGTGAACCTGTCAATGGAATAACACAGGAAGAAAGTGAGTTATTTGATAGAATGTTGTACACTATGCGGTATTTTAAAGGTATAGGTTTAGCTGCTCCTCAAATTGGTTTGTCAAAAAGAATGATAATAGCTGAAGTTGATAATAAAGTAATTAAACTTGCAAATCCTAAAGTTATTAACAAAAAGGGTAAAGATAAAATGATAGAAGGTTGTTTAAGTATTCCAGACACAAGTGTTGATGTTAAAAGGTCATATAGTATTACAGCTGTTGGTTTAAATGAAAAAGGAGATGAGGTAGAACTTGATTTAAAAGGACTTTTAGCTAGAGTTGTTCTGCATGAAATAGATCATTTAGATGGGAAATTGATTGTTGATTATATGAATTTTTTAAAGAAATGGAAATATAAAAAAAGTATGAAGATGTAATTATATCTTCATTCAATTTAATAATTATATAAAATAATTAGTGTTTATTTTAAAAAAAGGAAGGCATTGTGAGTAATTTAAAGATTTTATTTGATTATAAAGCTGTAAATAATGATTTGCATATTGGGTGGGGTTTCTCAGTATTAATAGATAATAAAATTTTGTTTGATACAGGAGAAAAAGGTAGATGGCTATTGTATAATATTCGTTATATGAATATTGATTTAAATAGTATAGAGTCAGTTGTTATTTCTCATGACCATTGGGATCATACCGGAGGTTTATGGAATTTGCTAAAGCATAGAAGAGGTTTACAAGTTTATGGGTGCCCCGGTTTTAGTAAAAAATTTAAAAATAAAGTTAAGAAATATAAAACAGAATTAATTGAAGTTCCTTTATTTAAAGATATTAATAGCGAAAAGGATTTTCCTGAAATAAATGGGATGGATTATATATTGAGTTCTGGGGAAATTGAAGGTGAATATAACGGAGAATATATAGCTGAGCAAAGTCTAATAATAAAAAAACAAGAACGGAATTTAATAGTTTTAACCGGTTGTGCACACTCTGGTATTATTAACATACTTAACAAAATAAAGGCTAAATTTAAAGATTATAAATTAAGTTTGGTTTTAGGAGGGTTTCATCTTATGAGAACAGATCAAAATAAAATCGATTTAATTATAGATAAATTTAGACAGTTAGGTATCGAAAAAGTTGGAGCTACCCATTGTAGTGGCAAGGAAGCTGAGAAAATGTTTAAAGCAGAGTACAAAGATAAATTTATACCTATAAGAGTAGGTGCAGAATTAAATATATAATGGTAAAGAATATGAATATTTCAAAAAGATATATTGATTTAAGAAAGTCTTTGCCTGATAAGATAGATATTGTAGTAGCGGCAAAGAAAAGAACTGCTGAAGAAATTAGAGAAGTTATATTTGCAGGAGCTAAATATATAGGAGAAAATTATGTTCAGGAAGCTTTGAGTGTATATAATGGTTTAGGTGGTGATGCTGATAAGGTTGAGTGGCATATGATAGGACACCTGCAGAGAAATAAAGTTAAGGAGGCCATTAAAGTTTTTGATATGATAGAATCATTGGATTCTTTAAGATTGGCAGAAGAATTAAATAAACGATGCAAAGAGGTTAATAAAGTTATGCCTGTTCTTGTTGAGATAAATAGTGGAAAAGAAAAACAAAAAACAGGGATTTTGCCAGAAAATGCTTTAGATTTTATAAAGAAAGTAAGTGGTTTTAGTAATATATCGGTAAAAGGTATTATGACTATGGGGCCGAGATTTGGAGTCTCGGAAGATTTTATACCGTATTTCGATAAAACTAAAGATATTTTTAATAAAATTAAAAATTTAAATTTGTCTAATGTAGAAATGAAATATCTTTCCATGGGTATGACTAATTCTTATAAAGTTGCTATTGAATTAGGTAGTAATATGGTTAGGATAGGAACAGCCATATTTGGAGAGAGATAAATATAGAGAATTGGTTTTAAAATTATTATAAATTTGCTTTTTTTAAAATCTTAAATATATCCTTCCCTTTTTATAGAAGAGTTTCTTGCGAAAGAAATTCAAACAATATATAATTACTAAAGATTGGTCATATAAATATAAATATCTTTTGGAATCAAGTTTTGCAATTGTTAGGAGGTGTTAATAGTGCTGGAAATTACAGAACAAAATTTTCAACAGGAAGTTTTAGAGTCTAATGTGCCAGTTTTGATAGATTTTTGGGCTCCTTGGTGTTTAGGACCAAAAAGTAAATTGATTTTCAACCCAGAGGTAAAAGATATTAAAGAAACCAGGAGAGGTTCAAAAATACTTTCTTTTGATAAAAATTTTAAAGAGATAAAGAGCAATATTGTCTCTACACATCGAGTGATACTTAACCAAATGATTAAGGTAAAAACTGAGGGTAACAGAGAGTTAACTTGCACTCCAGAACATTTAATACTGACTAAGGATGGTTTTAAAAAAGTAGAAGATTTACAGGTTGGAGATTTACTTTCTACGTATTTATTTGCAGATTTTTATCTTAATTCTAATGGCAGTAAAAAAATGTTTCTTACTGAGAAAAAAGTTAGAAAAACGGCTAAAAATTTGAATCTAAACAAGTCATTATATATCAATGAATTAAGAGAGAAAAAATTACTCACTCTCAAGTATAATCAAGAAAAAACATATATTTTGGCTAATCTAATAGGATTTTTATTAACAGATGGTTCGCTTTCTATGACTAAAAATAATGAACGGTTTGTAGAATTTTTTGTAGGAAGAAAGCAAGATTTAGAAGAGATAATGCGAGATTTAGAATATATTGGTTTCTGCCCAAGTTTTAGAAGACAAAAGTCAAAAGAGGGAGAAATCAATGGTAGAAAGTTTACTCAATCTGGTTATAGAGTAAGAGTAACCAAAACTTCTTTATTTATCTTATTAGTAGCTTTGGGAGGAATTGTAGGGAAGAAATTTTTTAAGGGACTAACAGTTCCAAAATGGATATTACAGGGACCTGAACAAGTTCAAAAAGCATTTCTTCAGGGTTTTTTAGGAGGTGATGGACCTAGAGTTGTTATAAGAACTATAAAAAGGAAAGAAAGAGTTCCTTATAATACTGCTAATATAAATCCAATTGAGTTTCATTTTTCATCATTTGCAAAAAAATCACCTCAACTTTTCGCAAAACAGCTTTCTCAACTTTTGAATAATTTTAAAGTAAAAATTAAAAAGACAGAGATTAAAATTGAAGATAGATATAAAAGAAAAGACGGAAAAGAATCAAAACTTTTAAAAATTTGGATAGGTTCAGATTTTAAAAGTGCTTATGCCTATGCTTCTATAGGCTTTAAATATGCCTATACCAAAAAGATAATATCAGCTTTAGCAAAAGCTTATCTAGAACAGAGGCTGGCAAAGATTAACGAGAGGAGAAGAAAAAGATCACAGGTTCTTCGAATGAGAAATAATTTTTCAATTAGTGAAATCAGCAAAAAATTGAATTTAAATTACTGCATTGTGAATAACTGGCTACAAGGAAGAGAAGCTTTTCCGCCCCGCGATGCTATGCCCTATAAAGATTGGTTGAAAATATACACTGATGATACTAAGAAAGTTTCATTTGAAAAAGTTAAAATAATTAAGAAATATAAAAAAAGGAATTACGAATTTATTTCTTTGATGTTAAATAATGATACTAAAATGTTTGTTGCTGATGGAGTTATCCACCACAATTGTGCGCCTTGCCATATGATAACTCCGGTTGTTGAAGAAATAGCTGATGAATATGAAGGTAAATTGAAAGTATGTAAACTTAATTTAGATGAAGCTCGTTCCCTTGCTATGCAATATCAAGTTATGAGTATACCAACGTTAGCAATATTTAAAGGTGGAGAATTGCAGGATAGATTAGTGGGATTAGTATCAAGAGAACATTTAGAGGATAAAATTAATTTATATGTTTAATATTTTTAGATTTTAAATTTAAGGGGGTATAATATGGCTATTATGGAGATAAGCGTGATTCCTTTAGGAACTCAAACTCCATCTGTTAGTAAATATGTAGCAAATGCTATAAAGATTTTAAAAAAAGAAAAAAACATAAAATATGAACTTACTTCTATGGGAACTATAGTAGAATGTAATTCTATTGATAAACTGTTTGATATAGCTAAAAAAATACATCATGTTCCCTTTAACAGTGAGATTAAAAGAGTAGTAACTTCACTGAAAATTGACGATAGAAAAGACAAAGAATTAACTATTAAAGGTAAAAAAAAATCAGTTTATAAAAAAGCTAATTCAAAGAAATAAAATATATTTATGCAGAAATATGATATAGGTATAATTGGGGCAGGTTCGGGAGGTTATAAGGCTGCTTTAAGAGCAGCTCAAAATGGTAAAAAGGTTTGCGTGATAGATAAAAATATGCAGACAATAGGTGGAGTATGTATAAATGAAGGGTGTATACCTACTAAATCTTTAATAAATAGTGTAAACATATTAAATTTATTATCAAAAGCAAATGAAGTTGGAATTGAAGCTGTTGTTAAGCGTATTGATAAAGAACAGATTGTTAAAGCCAGCCAAGAAGCTGTTGAAAAATTAAAACAAGGGCTTTTATATCTTTTCAAAAAAAATAATATTGATTTAATAGAAGGTATTGCTAATTTATTAGATAAAAAACATATTCAAATAAGTAGTTTAGGAAAAAAAGAGAAAATCGAAGTTGATAATATTATTATAGCAACTGGGTCACGTACTAAGGCCATACCTGGAATAAAAATAGACGGCAAGAGGATTATTACCAGTAGCGAAGCTGTTAAACTTAATAAGATACCCAATGAATTGCTAATTATAGGAGGAGGAGCTATTGGCGTAGAGTTTGCTGATATTTATAACAGTTTGGGAACAGATGTAACAGTAGTAGAAATGATGGATCAATTATTGCCTACAGAAGATAAGGATATTATTAATCAGCTCCAAAGGAATTTTAGGAAAAAAGGTATTAATGTTTTAACTGGTTCTAAAATAAAAAATGTTGATTTTGAAAATGATAAAATTATTGCAGAAATTGAAAGCAAAAGCGGTGTAAAAAATCTAAAGACAGAGTTAGTGTTAACAGCTGTAGGAAGAGTTCCAAATACTAAACAATTAAAATTAGAAAATATAGGGATTAGTTTGGATAAAAGGAATTTTATAATGGTGGATAAAAATATGCAAACTTCTGTTTCTAAGATATATGCGGTAGGTGATGTGGTTAATTCACCGTTGCTGGCGCATGTTGCTTTTGAAGAGGCAAGGCTTGCTGTTGATTCTATTTTAGATAAGGTGGTGAAATATATTAACTACGAAAATATTCCTAATGTTGTATATTTAAATCCAGAAATAGCAAGTGTAGGATTAACAGAAGAGGAAATTAAAGATAGAAACTTTGAATATAAAGTTGGGAAGTGTTTTTATAAAAGTAATGGACGAGCAATTGTTAGTAAAAAAGAAGAAGGTTTTATTAAAGTTATTGCTGATAAAGAATCTGAGAAAATTTTAGGAGTACATATTATAGGAGCAGGAGCTTCAGAGATAATACATGAGTATGCAGTTGCTAAACAAAATGGAGTTAGTATTAAAGAGTTATCTAAGACTGTTCATGCCCATCCTACTCTATCTGAAATGGCGGTAGACGTTTCTGAAAGTTTAATATGGTTAAATTAGATTTTGGTATTAGAGATTATGATGAAGTCTTATCTTTGCAGAAATATTTTGTTGATTTAAATGTAAAGAAGCCGGGTCAGGATTATTTTTTAATAGGAGAACATTATCCTGTTATTACTTTAGGAATTCGTCCACAACAAAAAAGAAATTTAAAAGCTACTTCCGCACAATTTCATTCTAAAAATATTAAAATTAGGGAAATTCGTAGAGGAGGTTTTGCTACTTATCATGGACCTGGACAAATAGTGGGCTATCCTATTTTTAATTTAAGAAGGAATAATTTAAAGGTAAAGGAATTTATATATAAAATTGAAAGTGCTTTAATGTTAACTTTAAAAAAGTTCGATATTGCTGCCTGCAGGAAAAAAGGATTAATAGGAGTTTGGGTTAAAGATAAAAAAATAGTTTCTATAGGCGTAGGGGTAAATAGAGGTATTAGCTATCATGGATTTGCCTTAAATGTCAATACAGATTTAAGTAAGTTTGATTATATTATACCTTGCGGTTTAGCTAATATAAAGATGGTTTCTATGCAAAAAATCAAAAATAGTAAGATATCTTTAAGTAAAGTAAAAAAAGAGTGTATAAATAGTATTATGGATATATTTGGCATAGATGAAATTATAAATTATAAAGGAGCTTATCATTTTAAGTAAAGTAGGTTCTATTTTAAGAAAACCATTTTGGATTAAAAGAGATATTCCTTCTGGAAAGATATATAGATATGTTAAAGAGACTAATAGACGATTTAATTTAAATACTGTTTGTGAAGAAGCTGCTTGTCCTAATATTGTTGAGTGTTGGAATAATAAGCAAGTGACATATATGATTTTAGGCAAACATTGTACGAGGGGTTGCAGATTTTGTAATGTTAGTTCAAGTAAAATTCTGGACCCTGTAGATCCAGAAGAACCTCAAAATATTGCTTTTGTAGTTAAACAATTTAACTTAGATTATATTGTTATAACTTCTGTTACAAGAGACGATCTTATTGATCAAGGAGTTAATCATTATTTAAAAACTGTCGAGCAAATAAAGAATATTTCTCCTGGAACAAATATAGAGCTTTTGATACCAGATTTTAATGCTGATTTAAAATGCATAGAAGAAATTTCTAATTCTAAAATAAATGTAATAGGGCATAATATAGAAATGGTGCCCGAATTATATTCCACAATTAGGCCGGACTCAAATTATGAATGTAGTCTTGAGATACTTCGTCTATTAAAAAAAACTAATTCAAATATCTTTGTAAAATCTGGTATAATGGTAGGGTTAGGAGAGACACGTCAACAACTTATATCATCTTTTAAAGATATTGCTGATATTGGAGTAGATATTTTTTATATCGGGCAATATTTGCAACCGACTTTAAAACATGTAAAAGTTGAAAAATATTATACTCCTAAAGAATTTAAAGATTTAGAACATATAGTTAAAGATTTTGGCATAAAAGTAGTTAAGTCAGATCCTATGATTAGGAGTTCTTATAAAGCAAAAGAAGCTTATTTAGAATGTCTTGAAGGATAATTTTTAAAAAGTAGATAAGTATTTTAATTTTGTGTATTTTTGAATACTTATACTCAGTTTTTTCGCCAATACCATTTAGTTTTATTTATATTTACTAAATGATGCGCTTATTAAAAGAGAGGTTTAAAATGTATGAAATATTTATAGAGGATAGTTTTTCAGCTGCACATCAAATAAGGGAATATGGTGGTAATTGTGAGAATTTGCATGGGCATAATTGGGATGTTAAAGTTTTTGTTGAAGCAAAGTCTTTGGATAATAGAGGAATAGGTTTAGATTTTAGAATATTAAAGATTGAGGTTGAAAAAGTTTTAAAAGATTTAGATCATAAAAACTTATCTGAAATTAAGCCTTTTGATAAAATTAATCCTACTTCTGAAAATATAGCAAAATTTATATTTGATAAGCTTTCTGAAATTGTAAATTCAGATTCTAAAAAAGTTTCTAAAATAGAAATTCATGAAACCCAGGGCACTGGTGTGATTTATTCTCCTGAAAAGTAAAAAAAATGTTTTATCTGTGGTTATCTGCGGAGAAAATATCTGCTTATCCCGTACGAATAAAGTGACTTTACGGGGTGAAAATATGTGTTATTATGATAAATATAAGTGAGATATTTTATAGTATACAAGGGGAATCTACTTATTTAGGATTACCTTGTGTTTTTATAAGATTAGCTGGTTGTAATTTACGGTGCAGTTATTGTGATACTACATATGCCTATGAACGTGGAAAAGATTATGAAATAAATGATATTATATGTAAGATAAAGCAATATAACTGTAAACTTGTGGAAATTACAGGAGGCGAACCGTTATTGCAGAATGAGGTATTTTTATTAATAGATAGGTTAGTAGAGAGAAAATTTAAAGTTTTAGTGGAAACAAATGGTACGGTAGATATAAGTAAAGTAAATGATAAAGCTGTAATTGTAATGGATATAAAATGTCCTTCCAGTGGAGAAAGTTCTAAAGTTTTTTGGAATAATGTTTTTAAAATTAAGGAAAGTGATGAAATAAAATTTGTTATAGGGGATAAAAGAGATTACAATTGGGCAAGAAAAGTAATTAATGAATATAAATTAGAAAATAAAACAATTTTATTTTCTCCTGTATTTGGAAAACTATCAATAAAAGAATTATATAGTTGGGTTTTAGAAAGCAATATTTATGTAAGATTGCAACCCCAACTACATAAAATATGCAATTTAAAATAAAATGGATAAAGCAATTGTTCTTTTAAGTGGAGGGATAGATTCTTCTACGGTGATATTTATTGTAAAACATCTTGGATATGATATTTATGCTCTTTCATTTGATTACGGCCAAAAAAATAAATTTGAGATAAAGGCAGCGCGAAATATAGTAAAAATGGCTAAAGTTAAAGAGCATCTTATATTAAAAACCGATTTATCTAAATTAGGTGGTTCGGCATTGACCGATGATATAGATATTCCATCTACTGAAGATTTAGAAAAAGGTCAAATTCCTGTCACTTATGTTCCAGCTAGAAATACGATATTTTTATCTTATGCGTTAGCATGGGCAGAAGTTTTAAATTCAAATAATATATTTTTTGGAGCTAATGTTTTGGATTATAGCGGTTATCCCGATTGCACTCAAGAATATATAAATGCTTTTGAAAAAATGGCTAACTTAGGTACAAAAAAAGTAAACAGTGTCGATAAATTTAAAATACATGCACCACTTATGAATATGTCTAAAGCAGATATTATAAAAAAGGGAACAAAATTAGGGGTAGATTTTTCAAAAACTTCAAGCTGCTATAATCCAAATGATAAAGGGGTTGCTTGTGGTAAGTGTGATAGTTGTGTTATAAGGAAAAGAGGTTTTAAAGAAGCCGGGATACAGGACCCTACAAAGTATAAAAATTAATGAGGCTTAGACTTAGGGGGTTAATGTAAATAAGCGAACCTAAGTTTTTAGCTGAATT
This sequence comes from Candidatus Omnitrophota bacterium, assembly GCA_018399975.1. Lineage (GTDB taxonomy): Bacteria > Omnitrophota > Gorgyraeia > M55B152 > M55B152 > M55B152. The sequence goes on along the minus strand of JAGYNU010000001.1, from coordinate 40,053 downwards.
CACCTAACACCTATTTTTATATGAAAAAAAGAAAACATGATAAATTGACAATTTTGGGAACTCCTATAAAAGGGTTTCCTGAAAGTCCAGACAAGGCTAATCTGGAAACTTTTAGAAATTCATATTCCCAAAAGGATTACTGGATTACTTTAGAATGTCCAGAGTTTACCTCTCTATGTCCTAAAACTAAACAACCTGATTTTGGAACTATAAAGATTAAATACATTCCTGACAAAAAATGTATAGAAACAAAATCTTTAAAACTATACCTTTTCTCTTTTCGGAATATTGGTATATTTGTTGAAGATGTAGTTAATGAAATTTTAAATAAAATTGTAGAAGCATCGCAGCCTAAAAAAGCTATTGTTGTAGGTGAATTTCGTCCTAGGGGGGGTATTGTTATTTCAGTAAACGCAGAATATAATGCAGATAAGGAAAAAAATTAGGTTCTTTCTTACTTTTTGTGAAATTGAAAGAACCTGTTCACATTAATTAAGAATGACCTAAAAATTAAGGAGGATAGTAATATGTCTGATAAAGAAAAAGAAGTAAAAGAAACTAAAAAGGAATCTGAAAACGAAAGCGGTTTAGAAAAAGAATCTGAAAATACCGCAGATGTAAAAGCTGAAAAGGAAGATAAGAAAGATAAAAAGGATTTAGAAGAAGAGTCTCAGGTAAACAAAAAAGATGAACTCCAAAAAGATAGTGAGAGTGATAAAAAGAAAGGTGAGAATGTAAAAGAACAACAGACTGAACAAAAAGAAAAACAAGATGAGAAGGAAAAACAATCTGAGGATACAAAACAAAAGAAAGAAGAAAAAGAACAAGAGGTTTCTCCTGATGAAGATAAGAAATCTTTTAAAGAAGAGAAAACTTCTGATGAAAGTGATCAAGCAAAACGTAAGAGAAAAATCAATCAGCTTACGCTGAAAGAAATTAATAAAAAGATTGAAGGAGTCAAGGAAAAAATGGGAGGGATGGATTCCAAATATGCAAAACAATTATTGCATAGAAAAAAAATATTAGAGATAAAATAAGTTTAATATAACAAATGGTTCTGATAATTTTATATGAGAAAATTTAGATATAATTTTACCGTAGCATTTATTGTTTGGTTGATGATAGTTTTTTTTATAGGGCTTTTTTTAAATTTTACTTTTTTTGTTAAATGGTTTGGTAAAAGTTATATTTCTTTATGTGATGATTTACAAACAGAAGTTATCAAGCTTTTATATGAAAAGGTAGATATTAAGCCAGTAAGTTCTTTAATAAAGACCAGTAATGGTATAGTTTGGAAGCAAACAACATTTGAATTGCAAGTCCCTTATGATATTAAAATTTCTTACATTATTAACGAGTTAAAAAGAAAATTTGAGTTTAATTTTAAATTATTAAAAGAAGAGAAAGGTTATAAAAAATATTTAGTTTCCTATAATAAATTACCAATACAAATTTTAGATATTTATTTAAAGATACCTAAAGTTGCTGTAATATTTGACGATGTTGGTGAAAATATAGAACTTGTGAAAGAAATTTCAAAATTAAATATTCCTGTAACAGTATCTGTTTTACCTTTTTTGCTCTATTCAAAAAAAAGTGCAGTCTTAGCAAGAGAAAATAATATAGAAGTAATGTTGCATTTACCGATGGAGCCACATGATTCTGACGTTCCTCCAGGAATACATGCTATTACAACGGAAATGCCTGATGATGAAATTATAAAATGGACTAGAGAAAGCATACAAAATATTCCCTATATAAGAGGTATAAATAATCATATGGGTTCTAAGGCTACAGAGGATAAAAGAGTTATGAGGGCAGTTTTGGGAGTAGCTAAGTATTATAATTTGTATTTTGTTGATAGCCGAACAAGTAGTAAGTCTGTTGTTTTAAAAATTGCAAAAGAAATGGAAATACCCATTGGTTTAAACCAATGGTATTTAGATAATAAAAATAATATTGAATATATTAAAGACAGATTAGAGCAATTGATAAAAATTGTGTTAGATAAAGGTGAAGTAATAGCAATAGGACATTTTAGATATAAAACTATTAAAGCTTTTAAAGATTATATCGCAAAGTTTAAAGATAATGGAATAGATTTTGTATATGTTTCTGAAATAGTAAAATGATATAAAATAGTAAATGAATTTTATTCTCAAAACTATTTATTTTATAAAGAAAATGTGTTACAATCTTATTTTCTAAGAGTTTCATTTTGAAAGAGTTAAAACAGTAAGTATTTTAAAAGAAATGTTAAAAAAAACCCCACTTTATTATAATCATCTTGAATCTAAAGCAAAAATAATTGATTTTCATGGTTGGCAGTTACCTGTAGAATATGTTGGTGCTTTAAAAGAATATGAGTTTGTTCGTAATCAGTCAGGTTTATTTGATACTTCTCATATGGGTAGAATTTTTATATCTGGGGAAAATGCCGGCAAGTTTTTGCAGTGCATATGCACAAATAATTTAGATAGGCTAAAGATTGGTGAAATGTTATATACAACTGCTTGTAATGAAAAAGGTAAGATGTTAGATGATTTCATGGTTTATAGATTATCTGATAAATATATTTGTGTAGTTAATTCAGCTAATCGCGGAAAAATATATAATTGGTTATGTCAGTATAATGCAAAAAAGAAGTTTTCTGTTAGTATCGAGGATAAGAGTGATTCTCTTGGGATGATAGCTTTACAAGGTCCGTTGTCCTTTAAGGTTTTGTCAGCAGAATTAGATTTAACTGATTTATATTATCTTGAAGTTAAAGATGTGAATATAGGAACAACAAATTTCATAGTATCTCGTTCCGGATATACAGGAGAAGATGGCTTTGAAATAATAGCGGATAATAAAAGTATTATTGAATTATGGAAAAAATTGCTTAAAGATAATAAACGGGAAGTTTTTCCTTGTGGGTTAGCAGTTAGAGATATGTTGAGGTTAGAAATGGGTTATAGTCTGTATGGTAACGATATAGATGAATCTAAAAGTCCTATTGAAGCTAACTTGGATTGGATAGTTGATTTTAAAGATGGTGAGTTTGTTGGCAAGAATATTTTAATAGAAGAAAAAAATAATGGCGTAGATAGGAAATTAAAAGGGTTTAGGATGATAGATAAAGCCATGCCCCGTACTGGATATAAGATTTTTAAAAATAATGTTGAAATTGGAAGAATTACAAGTGGAGGTTTTTCTCCAATGCTTAATGGCTTTATAGGAATGGCGTATATAAATACAGATTTTGCTAATGATAAAGAGATTATAAATATTGAAGTAAGAGATAAATTATATAAGGCAGAAGTAATGTCAGTGCCTTTTATTAACTCGAATGTTATAAGAAGAAAAAGTGTTTTGTCTTGAAGGGCTCAGTGTTTAATTCCGGCTTACAAGTTATCTCGCTCTTTGAGCTCCATAACTTGTGTCGTCATTAAAGGAGGGGAGAATAATGGCAGAGTTAAAATTTGCAGAGACTCATGAATGGATTAAAATAGAAGATGGGAAAGGGAAAATAGGAATTACAGAACATGCTCAAGATGAATTAGGAGATATTGTTTTTGTTGAATTGCCTGATATTGGCAAAGATATTGAAAAAGGAGAATCTTTTGGAGTTGTAGAATCTGTTAAAGTAGCAAGTGATTTGTATGCTCCTTGTACCGGTAAGATTATAGCAGTTAATAGTGAATTACAAAGTAATCCCCAGTTAATAAATGAAGATGCTTTTGGGAAAGGTTGGATAATAGAAATAGAAATTTCTAATGAAGATGAATTAAATGATCTTTTAAATGAATCAGAATATAAAGAAATGATATAAGTTTTAAAATTCAGGTTTTAAACTGCAAGTTTGTGGCTTAAAGCTTACAGCTTGTAACATGTTATTATGAATTATATCCCTCATACAGAAGAACAAATTAAAGAGATGTTGAAGTCTATTGGGGTTAGCGACTTAAAGGAATTGTTTAACGATGTTCCTGATAATATTCGACTTAATGAAAATTTAAATCTTGGGCAATCCCATTCAGAATTAGAACTTCTTAAATTATTTAATAATATATCGAAAAAAAATTATAATACCGAGGAATTAGTTTCCTTTAAGGGTGGTGGGTGTTATGACCATTTTGTCCCTTCTGCGATAGATTATTTAGCTAACCGAGCAGAGTTTTATACTGCTTATACTCCTTACCAACCAGAAGTAAGCCAGGGGACTTTACAAGCTATATACGAATATCAAACTTTTATTTGTATTTTGACGGGGATGGATATAACAAATGCTTCATTATATGATGGTGCTTCAGCTGTCTCAGAAGCAGTATTAATGGCCAATAGAATCAATAGTAAAAGAAAAGTATTAGTGTCAAAGACAGTACATCCTGATTATATTACTACACTTTCAACTTATTTAGTCTCTTTAGATTTAAAATTAAATGTAATTCCAGATAAACAATATGTAACTGATATTGATGAATTGTCTAAAAAGATTGATCAGGATACGTTTGCTATAGTTTTACAAATACCTAATTTTTTTGGGTACATTGAAGATGTTGAAAAAATTAAAAAAATTTTAATTGATAAGAAAGTTTTATTAATAATTTGTGTAGATCCTATTAGCTTAGGTTTAATCAATTCCCCTGCTTATTATAAAGCTGATATTGTAGTTGGAGATGGACAAAGTTTGGGTAATTATCAATCTTTTGGTGGACCAACATTTGGTTTTTTGGCTACTAAAAATACTTGGTTAAGAAATTTACCTGGGAGGATAGTAGGCAAAACTGTTGATAAAAAGGGTAGAGATGCTTTTACCCTTACTATTCAAACGAGAGAACAGCATATACGACGTCATCGGGCAACCAGCAATATTTGTTCTAATCAGTCATTGAATGCTTTTCGCGCTGCTGTTTACTGTTCATTGCTGGGGAGAGAAGGATTTAGAAAGATTGCTAAATTATGTTTTTTAAAATCCCATTATTTAGCAAAGAAAATTAATGAATTAGATAAATTTAGTGTTTTCTTTGATAGCCCTTTTTTTAAAGAATTTGTTGTTGAAACAAATATGGATATAAAAAAGATAAACGATATTTTGTTGAAAGAAAATATAATAGGTGGAATTGAATTAGGTAGTTATTATCCTGCTTTTGACAATCATATGTTAATTGCTGTAACTGAAAAAAGAACCAAAGAAGAAATGGATAAATTGGTATATATTTTTAAAAATATAGATTAATAAACTATATATAGTGTCTTAAGTTATGGAAAAAGATAAATTAATATTTGATAAAGGTAGGAAAGGAAGAATTGGAGTCAGCTTGCCTGAATGTGATATAAAAGAGATAAATATAAGTGAGCATCTCCCTGGACATTTAATTAGGAAGGACATTAAAGATATGCCGAGTTTAAATGAATTAGAAGTCATAAGGCATTATACTAAGCTTTCTCAGAGGAATTTTTCTATCGATACTAATTTTTATCCACTTGGTTCATGTACTATGAAATATAATCCAAAAGTGCATGAAAAAATTGCAAGTTTTTCAGGTTTTACTGATATTCATCCTTTGCAAAGCGAAGACACCGTTCAAGGAGCATTAGAAATTATATGGAAGTTGGAAGAAGCTTTATGTGAAATAACAGGTATGAAAAAGTTTACTTTTCAGCCTTCTGCAGGAGCTCACGGTGAATTGACTGCTATGTTCATAGTAGATAAATATTTTAAAAATAAGAATGATTATAGAAAAAAAGTTTTAGTTCCTGACTCTAGTCATGGAACAAATCCAGCATCTGCTAATATGTGTGGATTTATAGTTGAAGAAGTTAAAACTAATTTTGAAGGAGGAATAGATTTAGCAGACCTTAAAGAAAAAATAAATGATACTGTAGCATGCCTGATGCTTACAAATCCTAACACATTAGGTTTATTTGAAAAAGATATATTAAAAGTGCAAGATATCGTTCATAAAAAAGGAGCGCTTTTATATTATGATGGTGCTAATCTTAATGCTTTGTTAGGCAAAGCTAAACCGGGTGATATGGGTTTTGATATAGTTCATCTTAATTTGCATAAAACTTTTTCAACACCCCATGGAGGAGGAGGCCCAGGATCAGGGCCTGTTGGAGTTGTTGAAGAGTTAATAGAGTTTTTACCGGTCCCTTTAATTGATAAAAAAAATGGTAAATTTGTATTTAACTATAAAGTCAATAATTCTATAGGTAAAGTTAGAGCTTTTTACGGAAATTTTGGAGTGCTTGTTAAAGCTTATGCATATATATATGGATTAGGAGCGGAAGGTTTAAAACAAATAGCAAATATAAGTGTGTTAAATGCTAATTATATTTTAAATAAATTGGAAAAAGTTTATAACTGTAAGTATAATAGAAATTGCATGCATGAATTGGTTTTATCAGCCTTAAAACAAAAAAATAAGGGTATTAATGCATTAGATATAGCAAAACGTTTAATTGATTATGGTATACATCCTCCAACTATGTATTTTCCTTTGATTGTTAAGGAAGCATTGATGATAGAACCTACAGAGACAGAGAGTAAGGAAACTTTAGATTATTTTATAAATGTTATGATAAAAATTGCCAAAGAAGCAGAAAACAATCCAGAACTTTTACATAATGCTCCTCATAATACATTTGTTTCGAGGGTAGATGAGGTTAAAGCTGCGCGTGAACCTAATTTGAGATGGTATCCAGGTAAATAATATGTTAAAAAAAATAATTTTAGTTATAGCATTAATTTTTATATTTATATTTCAAACTATTCCTGTAACAGGAGTTCCTGCTATAAAAGGATTAGATAAAGTTGCCCATTTTTTGATTTATTTTTTTCTTACTTTTTTATTTTATTGGAATGGATTTATATTGAGTAAAGCAGTAATTTGTTCTATTAGTTATGGAATTTTAATGGAAATTGTTCAACTTATGGCTCCTGGCCGCGAATTATCTTTCTATGATTTTTTAGCTAATTGTATAGGTAGCCTTTTATTTTTTGTCAGTCATTTTGTTTTTTATAATAAAAAATGAAACGTTCAGATAATAGAGTTTCTAAAATTATAAATATTTTAAAATCCGAGTATCCTCGTACTAAAACTGCATTAAAATTTAAAACTCCTCATCAAATGTTAGTTTCTACTATTCTTTCTGCTCAGTGCACTGATGAGAGGGTAAATAAAGTTACTGAGGAATTATTTGAAAAATATAAAAGTGTATATGATTTTGCGAAAGCTGATTTGCAAAAATTGCAGGATGATATACGTTCTACAGGGTTTTACAAAAATAAATCTAAAAATATTGTAAAGTCAAGCCAAAAAATAGCTTATGAATATAATGGTAATGTTCCAGATGAAATGGAGGAATTATTAAAATTGCCAGGAGTGGCTAGAAAAACAGCTAATGTAGTTTTAAATAACGCTTTTGATAAATCTGAAGGTATAGTTGTTGATACACATGTAAAAAGATTATCTCAGAGATTGGGTTTGACTACACAAAAAAATGCAGATAAAATTGAGAAAGATTTAATGCAGATTATTCCTAAAGAAGAATGGAAAAATATAAGTTATCGATTAATATCTCACGGCAGAAGGATATGCTCTGCTAAAAAACCTAAATGTGATAGATGCTCTTTATCAAAACTTTGCCCCTCTGCTTTTTCTTTTCATTAAAAGTTATGGAAGATGAATTAATGTATGTGATTCATAAACATAACGCAACTCATCTTCATTATGACTTAAGATTGGAACATAATGGAGTTCTTTTAAGCTGGGCGATTCCCAAAGAACCTCCTCAAGAGCCCGGAGTGAAAAGGTTAGCTATAAAGGTGGCAGATCATTCTTTAGATTATGCGGAATTTGAGGGTCAAATTCCCGAAGGTTTATATGGAGCAGGAAAGGTAGAAATCTGGGATAAAGGTACATATAAAATAATAAAATTTAAAAATGACGAGATAATATTTGATATAAATGCAAAAAAACTAAACGGTATATATTGTCTTGTAAAATTTAAAGACAAATCTAAAAATAAGATTCAAAAAAGCCCAAAAAAGACGAAGACAAATTGGCTTTTTTTCAAAAAGAAAAAATTTTCAAAAACAGGTTATAATTAACTTACAATTTTTCATTTGACTTAGTTTTTCTAAGAGAGTAATATATAAATTAATAAAGTTAGGTTTATATTAAAGTGATATATATTTTTATTCTACTGTTTTAAAGCAGTAGTTTTGTTTTATAGGGGTAAATTATGTTAAAAGAGATATGTTCGTTAAATTTAAATGTATTATTTCTTTTAGGTTTAGCTTTATTTTTTGGAACTATTGGAGGTCGTTTGTTTAAAAAGTTGAAAATTCCTCAGGTAGTGGGATATATTGCTATAGGTATTTTAATTGGTGAGTCTGGTTTGAAGTTTATAGGAGGAGATGTAGTTAATACATTTCAGCCTTTTAGCTATTTTGCTTTAGGAATAATTGGTTTCATGATTGGCGGTGAATTAAAAAAAGAAGTTTTAGTTAAGTATCGAAAGCAATTTGTAAATATTTTGTTGTTCCAAGGTATTACACCTTTTATATTAGTTTCTATTCTTGTAGGTGTGACGGGTGGGTTGCTGTTTGGAGATTACAGGTCATCATGGATACTTGGTTTGTTGCTTGGAGCTATAGCATCAGCTACAGCACCTGCTGCTACCTCAGCAGTATTGCAAGAATATAGGACTCGAGGTCCTTTAACTAGGACTGTCCTGGGTATTGTTGCTTTAGATGATGGATTGGCACTTTTACTTTTTGCAATTGCTTCAAGTGTTGCTTTTAGTTTAAGTACAAGTGCAGAGGTTAGTATGTTAAAGATTTTTGCGTATCCTTTATATGAAATCACAAGTTCTATAGTACTGGGTATTCTTGCAGGCTTGATACTTAAATTTCTTATTAGAAGATATACTGAAGAATCGATTCTTCTTACTTTTTCCATTGGGACTGTACTTCTTATAATAGGAATAGCTATTACATTACGTATCGATATGTTGCTGGCAGCTATGACATTAGGAGTTGTCATTGCTAACCTTGTTCCAAGGAAAAGTGAGGAAGTTTTTAATTTAGTTAAAGGATTTGCTTCGCCTATATATGTTTTGTTTTTTGTACTTGTGGGAGCGAAGTTAGATATTCAGTATATGAGTTTACCTGTAGTATTACTGGGAGTTTTATATCTTATTGGTAGAGTTGGAGGAAAAGCTTTAGGTGCGAACTTTGGAGCACGCATTTCAAAAGCACCTAAATCGGTCCAGAAATATCTCCCATTATGTCTTTTAAGTCAGGCAGGTGTCGCTATTGGTTTATCTATTTTAGCTAATCATTATTTTCCTGGAGAAATTGGTAATACTATAATTATTATTGTAACAGCAACTGTTTTCATCCTTGAAATTATCGGTCCTCCTCTTGTTAAAGTAGCAGTGACAAAAGCTGGAGAAATAGGTTTAAATATTACAGAAGAGGATATAATAAAAGAAGGCAAAGCAAAAGATTTTATGGACAAAAATCCGCCACTTATATGTGAAAATATGAAACTTTCTGATATTATAAAAATGTTCAGTGAAAGTGATAATTTATATTATCCGGTAGTAAATGAAGATAAAAAAATGCGAGGTATAATAACAGTTGAAGGTATTAGGCAAACGATTTTGGATACGGACGTAGGAGACCTTATTTTAGCCCATGATTTTATGGAACCGGTTATTGTAAAGATTTTTCCTGATACTCCTATATTTGAAGTTAAAGAAATATTACATAAATATAATATTGAATATCTTCCGGTTACTGATAAAGAGGACAAAATAAAAGGGTTTATTGAAAGTAAAAAGCTTGATAGAGTTATATCAACAAAGATTATAGAATTACAGAAGCAAGCTGATTCTTTAGGTTAAACTGTATTGTTTTTATTTTATAGTAGTCCGATCTTTTATGAAAAAATTATTATATTTAATAATATTCTTATTATTCTTCTTTATTTTTCCAGAGTTTCCTGTTTTTACCTCACCAAACCAGGTTATAGTTCTTACCGTTAAAGATGATATTGTGAATCCTATTGTAAGTGAGTATATTAGTCGAGGTTTAAAGAAAGCCAGTAATATTGGGGCAGAGGTTCTTATTATAAAAATGGATACACCAGGTGGCCTTCTATCTTCTACCAGGGATATAGTCAAGGAGATTATGAGAGATGATGTTCCTGTTGTTGTATATGTATCGCCTAAAGGAGCAAGAGCAGCTTCTGCAGGTGTTTTTATAACATTATCGGCTAATATAGCAGCTATGTCGCCTTCTACGCATATAGGTGCTGCACATCCTGTCACTATGGGAGAAAATGTATCTTTTAAAAAAAAGTTAAGAGAAAAAATAAAGAGTTTGGATAAAGAGGAAAAAAAAGAGAAAGAGGATATACAATATGAATCATCCAGTATAATGTCAGAGAAAGTTACTAATGATACAGTTGCCTGGATTAAGAATATTGCTAAGTCGAGAGAGAGAAATGTTGATTGGGCGGTTAAAGCAGTAGAAGAAAGTGTATCTATTTCAGAAATAGAGGCGTTAGATAAAGGGGTAATAGATCTGATAGTTGATAATATAGAAAATTTATTATCTGAGATTGATGGAACGAATTTAATTTTGAATGGAAAGCGGAAAGTCTTACATACAGAGGGTGCAGAAGTTATAAATATAGAAATGTCTGCAAGACAAAAAATCTTAAATACTATTATTCATCCTAATATTGCGTATATATTTATGATTTTAGGTTTTTATGCTTTACTTTTTGAAATAACTCATCCTGGTTTTGGAGTTCCAGGTATAGGGGGGATAATCTGTTTGATTTTAGCATTTTACGCTTTTCGGATTCTGCCGGTAAACTTTGCTGGTTTAGGTTTTATTATTTTAGCAATGATTTTATTTATTACAGAAGCTTTTACTCCCACTTTTGGATTATTGACTATAGGAGGAGTGATATGTATGTTTTTGGGTTCCTTGATATTGATTGATTCTCCTTATAAATTTATGCAGGTGTCTTTGAAAGTAATATTTCCTATTGTGATTGCAGCTGCTGGTATTACTTTGTTTTTAATCGGTAATGTTATTAAAACACGTAAAAACAAAATATCCGGGGGTAGAGAAGGTTTAATTGAAAGTATTGGAGAAGCTCGTACTGATATTACTTCTGATAATGGCAAAGTTTTTATTCATGGAGAAATATGGGATGCAGTGAGTGAAAAAGGGGAAATTATTAAAAAAGGTGAGAAAGTAAAAGTAGTTAAGGTGGAAGGATTAAAACTTATGGTTTCACGAATTAATACGAATTACATACAGATTGACACGAATAATTCGTGTTGATTAGTGTTAGATTTGTGTTGATTCGTGGTGAGTGAAACGAACAGGAGGTGGGAAGATGTCATTTTATTTAATTATAGCAGTAGTTGTTATTTATATTTTTAACTGTGTTAAGATTTTAAAAGAATATGAAAGAGGGGTAATTTTTAGGTTAGGACGCGCATTGAAAGAGCCAAAAGGTCCGGGGATTTTTCTTGTTTTTCCTCCTATCGATAAAATGGAGAAAGTATCGTTGAGACTTGTAACTTTAGATGTTCCTCCACAGGATATAATCACAAAAGACAATGTATCAGTTAAAGTAAATGCAGTAGTATATTTTAGAATTATGGATCCAAGAAGGTCTGTTATTGAAGTTGAAAATGCTCATTTTGCTACATCTCAAATGGCTCAGACTACTTTAAGAAGTGTTGTAGGACAAGTAGAATTAGATACATTACTTTCCGAAAGAGAACATATTAATAATAGATTACAGGATATAATAGACAAACAAACTGACCCTTGGGGGATTAAAGTATCTAATGTAGAGGTAAAATATGTAGATTTACCGCAGGAAATGCAAAGGGCTATGGCAAGACAGGCAGAAGCAGAAAGAGAAAGAAGGGCTAAAGTTATAGCTGCTGAGGGAGAATACCAAGCTGCAGAAAAATTAACTCAGGCTGCTGGTAAAATGGCTGCTCAACCTATGGCATTACAGATGAGATATTTGCAAACATTGGTAGAAATATCTTCAGAGAACAATTCTACAGTAGTATTTCCGTTACCACTTGAATTAATGAAAGTATTTATGCAGGAAAAGAAATAATTTCGGTGTTTGGATATCGCCGTGCCTGCCGGCAGGGATTTAGAATTTTAGATTCCCCCTGTCCCGAACAGGGATTTGTCGACGTGAAATCCCTGTCCCGAACGGGGATTTCGATATTATATCAACTACTAATCATATAGAGAGATTTTTTGAAGAGATAAGAAGACGGATAAAGATTCAAGGATATTTTAAAAATGAACGTAGCCTTAATTTATGGATATATGGCCTTATTAAACATACAGAATTAAGACCAATAAAACAATTGCAACCTAAGAAGATACCTAATCCTGAATACGAAAGTGCGAAATATTCTTGATACTACTAAATACCTCAGGAATTTGACAAAAAGAATGATATATGTTATACTTATTATATGTATTTTAAAAGTAAAATATATAAACAAAAAAAGAGGAGAATGTAATGGTACGAAAAATATTATTCTTAATTGTAGCTGGTCTAATTGTATGTTTGATATTTAGTTTAACTGAAAGGGAGTTTGTGGATATCTTGGGTAGGGATTTTAAAATTTATAAAAATTCGGTATTACGTTTAGTAAGAAAAAATAATGGTGTTGTAATTAGTGAAGGTAAAGATTATATTGAATTTAAAATAAGTTCTTCGGCTTTCGACATAAGTTTAGGTGTGGGTGAAGTTTTGGGACCAACTTCAGATTTTTTAACTGTAAAACGAGAGAAGGATTTATTACATATTAGTGGTTCAGGGAAGGTGGAGCCAAATAGACAACAGGGGTTAATGTATATTGAATTAAAGGGACGAAAATTGCAAGATTTATTAAAAGAAGGCTATACGCACCTTATTTTAAAATTAGATGGTTTTGTTGAAAATTCACCTTTACGTTCTTTTATTGGCGGGGGATTAAGAGGTCAAGAAGGTGTGATAGAAGATAATATAGACTTAGAACATGCTGTTTTGTTAGGTTATGAACCTTATGAAAGAGGTATTTATCACCCTTATTTTTATCATTATATAGAAAACTTAGAGAACAAGGAAGTTGAAGAATTAAAAGAAATAGTTGTTCCTTTAAAGAAATTATTAAGAATATCTGGGCCTAGACAAGTTGTTGCAGTAGATCCACCACTTCCGGGTATAGAAAATAATCCTCCCGAAAAGCCTAGTTTGATTTTAGTATTTCCAGGAAAAGCAGTTCAATCAAATATCGATTTATATCTTGGAGATACAATCCGGATTGAAAAAAGGTCAGAATAAATATGTTAAAAGATTATAACTTAAATAATTTCTGTGCTATGAATTTAAGGTATGATAAATAAAGTTATTTCACAATTTTAAATTTTTAAAACCAATCTAACCTTTTCATTTGCCTCTTTTTTTCTTCTATGCTAAACTTTTTCTATGAGTAAGTTTCATCAAATCTTTTATTCCCGTCCTTTATTTTATATAGCTATAGTTTTTATGTTGGGGATTTTGTTTGGTAAAATTATTAACCTGCCGTCTATTTTTTTCTTTAGTTTAGTTTGTTTGTTTGGTATTATCTGTTTAATTTCTTTTATTTTAAAGAAGCAAATAATTTCTTATCCAGCTTTATTCTTAATAGTATTTTTCTTAGGAGCATTTTCCCATCAAAATTCTCTTCGTTTACCATCCAATCATATAGCTAATTTCGTTAGTCAAGAAAAAGAACAGGTTTTAGTTAAAGGATTAATTATAAACGACCCTGTATATTCAAAGACAGTATATGGTTCAGGTAAAATTACTTTTCTTATAGAAGCAAAAGCTATAGAAGAAAGCCAATTTTCACCGTCCGGGTCAGTAGAAAAAGGTAAATGGCATGATGTAAAAGGGAAAGTTCAAGTAACTTTATATAATCATTTTGATAGATATAGATATGGTGATTTGTTGGAATTAAGGGGAGATATTTACCGTTTAAAATCACCCTCAAGTCCTGGACAGTTTAATTATAAAAGATATTTAGAAAGGAAACATATTTATGCATTAATGAGTTTAAAACAAAAAGATTCTATCCAACTTGTCTCTTTAAATAATGGCAATCCTATAATGCGATATACATTAAAGTTAAAGCATATTTTTAAAAATAAAATATACAAATTTTTACCTAAGCAAAATGCTTCGGTTATCTCAGCTATGTTATTGGGTGATAGAGAAGATTTATCAGATGAAGTGATAGAAGATTTTAAAGATTCGGGGACCATGCATATTCTAGCAATAAGTGGACTTCATGTTGGTATTATCGTATTGATTTTATTAGGTATTTTAAAATTATTGCAGTTTCCTTTAAAAATTAATTATATATTAACTATTGTCTTTATTATTTTATATTGTTTACTTACTGGAGCTAGGCCTTCTGTTGTAAGGGCAACTGTTATGGTGTGCGTCTTTCTTTTTGGGAAGAGTATTTATCGCGACCCTGATATATATAATTCATTGGGATTAGCAGCTTTGATTTTACTTTTTTATAACCCAATACAAATATATATGGCAGGGTTTATTTTATCATTTACGGCAGTTTTAAGTATAGTTTATCTAACTCCGAAAATAGAAAAGAAATTTAAATTCATATATAGTAAAAATTTATCTTTTAAGTTTAAAAAAATAATGATGTATTTTATCAAGCTTTTTTCTGCTTCATTTGCTGTTTGGATAGGTTTAATGCCAATTATATGGATATTTTTTAATATTGTGTCACCTGTAACTATTTTAGCTAATCTTTTTATTATTCCTATTAGTTTCTTTATATTGCTTTTTAGTATAATTTTATTGATATTATCATTTTTATATTTCCCTTTAACGAATTTAATGAGTTATTTATTAAATTTATCTTTAGATAATTTTTTAAATTTAGTTAATCTTTTTTCTGATTTAAAATTCGGCCATTTTTATTTACCAGATTTAAATTTGCTTAATTTTATTGTGTTTTATGTGGGATTAGGTTTTATTTCAAGCAATAGTTTTTTTAGATTTAGTAAAAGGAAACTATGTATAATTTTTTTTATTTTAATAAATATAATTATATGGCCTAATATATATAATTTTTATTGGAAGGAAAATAATAATTTACTTGAGATTACATTTTTAAATGTAGCAAAAAAAGATAGCGTATTTATAAAACTACCTCAAGGTAAAAATATATTAATTAATACCGGAGAAAGGATTCCTTATAACAGCGGGGAACATATAATAGGTCCTTTTTTATGGCATAAAGGTATTAAAACAATTAATCATTTGATTTTAACGTCTTCTAAAAGCAACTATATAGGAGGAGCAGAATGGCTTATTAAGCATTTTAATATTGAGTGTATTATTGATAGTGGTATTATTTTTAACACAAAAACTTATTTCAGATATATAGATATTATAAAAGAGAAAAGACTAAGGCGTGTAGAAATTAAAGAAAAGAATTTGATAAAAACACAATCTGGTTTTAATTTAAGAATATTAAGTCCAGCTTTAAAATTAGTTCACTCCAAGCCAAAATCAAATGATAGCTCTGTTGCTATATTAGGTAAATATAAAGATTTTAATATTATCCTCTTTTATGATATACAACAAAAAGAAATTGAGGATCTTTTGAAAGAATATGATAAAAACGTTGCTATAGATGTAGTAAGAATACCATATCATCATAGTATAAAAAAACAGGCTATATTTTTTTTAGAAAAAGTTCTGAATGCTAAAATTTTTATCATGAATTGCTTTAAGGAAGATTTTGATAAACAAAGGAAAAATAAAGTATATTTTACAAATAAAAATAAAGTTATAACTATTGTAACTGATGGGAATAATTTTAAAATTAGGGAATCTTCTGATTAATCGTTTCTTCTTCTATCTATTTTATACTTTTTTATTTTGTTGTCTAATGCTTGACGGGTTATACCAAGAACATCTGCAGTTTTAGTTTTGTTCCATTTCATATTAAATAGTATTTCTTTTATTATTCTTTTTTCATATTCTTGTAATACACCTTTTAATGACTTATCTTCTACTTCACCAAGATGAAGTTTTCCTCCAGTGTGAACTGTTTCAGAAATATCTTCTGGCTGGATAGTTTTGTTTTCTGTCAAGACCATACATCTTTCAACTTCATGTTCTAATTCTCTTATGTTTCCAGGCCATGTATAGTTAAGTAATACTTTCATAGCTTCTTTGGAAAAACCATTTATTTCTTTATTAGCTTTTTCTTTGTATTTCTCTAAGAAATGGTCAACAAGTAAAGGTATATCTTCTAATCTTTTTCTTAAGGGAGGCATGTGTATTTGTATAACAGTTATTCTATAGTAAAGGTCTTTACGAAAAGATTTATTTTTAACTTCGTTTTCTAAATCTAAATTTGTGGCGGCTATAAGCCTAACATCGATAGACATATCTTCAGTACTTCCAACTTTTCTGATTGTTCCTTCTTGAATCACTCTTAGCAGTTTGGATTGGACGTTTAAACTAATATCACCAATTTCATCCATAAAAAATGTTCCTTTATTTGCAATTTCAAAAAGGCCTTTTTTTTCTGCAGTTGCCCCAGTAAAAGAACCGCGGATATGCCCAAATAATTCTGTTTCCAGTAAGGTTTCGGTAAGAGCAGAACAGTTTACAGCGACAAAAGGGTTATCTTTTCTATTTCCATAATTATGTATTGCTCTTGCTACCATCTCTTTGCCGGTACCAGTTTCACCCGATATCAATATATTACTATCAGTTTCGATGACTTTGTTCATTAATTTAAATACTTTTTTGATTTCTTCTGTTTTTCCAATTATTTCAGGAAAGTCTATCATTTATTACTCCTTTAAATTCCTTATATTTAGAATTATTTTTGGCTTCTTAAATGAGAAGGTAATATTTTCAAATCATCTCTATATTTTGCCACTGTTCGGCGTGCTATGTCAATACCTTTATGTTTTAATAACTTGGATATTTGAGTGTCTGTTAAAGGCCTATGTATATTTTCTTTTTCTATAAATGCTTTTATGAGGTTTTTTATTTTGTCTACTGAAGTATCATGTATTTCTCTTGAAAAGAGGTCTTTAAGTTCAAAGATACCATGTGGGGTAGATATATATTTTCCTGTAGTTGCTCTACTTACAGTGGATTCGCTCATGTCTATCTTATTTGCAATTTCTTTTAAAGTTAACGCTTTTAAATATCCTTCGCCGTTTTTAAAAAAATCTTCTTGATGGTCTACTATACATTGTGCGACTTTTAATATTGTATTTTGTCTTTGGTTAATAGCTTTTATTAACCAAAGTGCTGATGCTAATTTTTCTTTCAGGTATTTTTTTGTACTTACAGGTGTATTCTTATCTTTTGTTAATTTTTTATAATAATTACTTACTTTCAAAGTGGGAAGGAAGTCGTTTTTATGTTTTACTTCATATCTATCTTTTATTTCAGTTATTATTAAATCAGGATATATATAACGTATTTTTTCATCTAAGAATTCTCTCCCACATTTAGGTTCAAGATAAGCTATTTCTTTAAGTGTTTCTTTTATTTTTTCTTCGCTTACTTTGAATGTTTTAGATAATTTTTTTATTTTTCCTTTTTCTAAATCTTCTATATGAGAATCTATTATTTTATAAATTAAATCTGTTTTTTTATAACCTTTATGCCTTAATTGTATTTCTAAAGATTCTTTTAGATTACGGGCACCTACTCCCGAAGGATAAAAATCCTGTATTATATTTAGTACTTCTTTTGCTGTTTTTTTATCACAATCATTACTTTGACAGATTTCTTCGATGTTAACTTCCAAATATCCTTCTTCGTTTATATTTCCTATGATATATTCTCCAATTTTATATTTTTCTTTATCAGATATATTTATATGTAATTGATGTAATAAATTTTCTTGTAATGATTCACTTTTTGTAGTTAGACTTTCAAGATAATTTTGTTTCTCTTGGATATCTTTAGTATTAGGTTGTGATTGTTTGGGAAGATAGTAAGCCATGTCATCTTGGTCTAATATTTCATCGAAATCGATATCTTCATTAGAGAGAGGTTCTTCTAATTCTAAAAGAGGGTTTTCTTCAAATTCTTGTTCAGCCAATTCTCTAAGCTCAGTAAGATTTAACTGTAATATATGTATAGCTTGTTTAAGCTGAGGTGTTAATTTTAATTTATGTATTAATTTTGGACTAAGTTGTGGTTTTAACTCCATTTTTTCGCCTCTTTATATAAAGTAATCTTCATAGTTTTTCCTAATTAAAATATAGCATATAAGTCTTATATCTTCAAGCTAATACTGATTGTTTATAATTTAATAGATATCTTGACATAAATAATTGCCTATGATATAGTTAAATTTGCTTTTGGGCAAGTATTAATTTTTGAAAATTATTTAATCAGATAAAAAGGATTATGTTTAACCTAAAAAAAATTATTTTTTCTTTAATTTTGGTTTTTATATTATTGTTTTGTTTTTCTTCTAATCTGTTTTCTTTTTGGGTTTGGACTCCAGAATCTGGAAAATGGATTAATCCTAAGTATGCTGTTAAAGATACTCCTGAAGAGCAATTCGAACATGCTATGTCATTTTTTGATAATTCTGAATATGAACTTGCTTTAAAAGAGTTTGAGAAATTAGTTGATGCATATCCTAAATCAGAATATGCTCCACGTTCCCAATATTTTAAAGGTAGAAGTTATGAAGCATTAGATAAGTATTATGAAGCTTTTAGAGCCTATCAGAAAGTTATAGATAAGTATCCTTATATTGAAGAATTGGATGAAGTAATAGAAAGGCAGGTTAAGATTGGAAATATATTTTTTGAAGGTAAAAAAGGTAAGTTGTGGGGAATGCCGGTTATTGCATCTGAGGATAGAGCTATTGAGGTTTTTAAAAAAGTAGTTCAGAATTCTCCTTATAAAGAAAATATTGATAAGGTTTATTATAAATTGGGTATTGCGTATAAAAAGAAAGGCGATTATCAAAAAGCTAAAGAAGCTTTTAATAGTTTGATAGAAAATTTTCCAAACAGTAAATTAATAGATAAAGCTGAATTTGAATCTGCTAATTGTGCATTTAAGTTTTCCTTAGATCCCAGTTATGACCAAGAAGCTACAAATGAGGCTATAAAAGAATTTGAACAGTTTGTAGAAAAGAATCCTAATAGCAAATTGTCCAAGAAAGCAAAAGATGAATTAGATGGTTTAAATGAAAAGAGAGCTGAGAAAGTTTTTGGCATTGCAGAGTTTTATGAAAAGCAAGATAAAAAAAATAGTGCTGTTATATATTACGAAGAAGTTGTAAATAAATATCCTGATACTAAATGGGCGATTAAAGCCATAAAGAAATTAACTATTTTTAAGAAAAAATAAAGAGAAATCACAAATTCGAATTACCAAAATCACAAATTATTAAAAATTATATCAGATTATCGGAGTATCAATGGGAAACCTGCCTGTCGGCAGGCAGGAACGTCAGATTATCAGGATAAATTAGATTTCTTATTTGATATGCTGATTTACCGATAAGCTCATCTTGAATTTTGTTAATTGTAGTTTTATCCGCCTTCGCAGAAAACCGCGGGTTTACCCGTGGATGAATGCGGAAGTTATGCTTCGGCGAGATGTTACCAGATGAAGGAGCCACCTAAATGTGTTGGCGGATAACCTCGGCGAAGACGGGTACATAAAGGTACCACGGGTTTGCCCCGTGAAATACAAAAGTATCTTTCACAGGGCTTGCCCCGTGGGGTTCCATTTAATGAATAATTATATGTTAAAAAAATTTTTACTTTTTACTTTTTGCTTGTTGCTTACTACTTTTTTAGGTTGTGGATATACTTTTCATTCAAATCTACCTTCTTATATGAAAAATATATATGTTGAGAATTTTAAAAACAGAATTGAATTTACAAAAAACGAACGCGATAGTTCTTCTTATTTTCCAGGATTGGAAAATGATATTGTTGAAGCTGTGGAAAATAGATTTGTATTAGAAGGAAGTTTGCAGTTATCAGATGATAAAGAAATGTCTGATATAGTTTTAACAGGTAATTTGGTAAATTATATAAAACAACCCTTAAGATATGATGGTGATAATGTAGAAGAGTACAGATTATCCATAGTAATTGATTGTAAAGTGGAGGATTTAGAAAAGAATGAAATTGTTTGGGAAGATAAAGTGATAGGAGATACGACTTATTTTTTAACAGGTGCATTAGCTAAGACCGAAACTGAAGCAGTTGGTGAAGCTGTAGATGATTTAGCTCGTAGAGTGGTGGAAAAAACAGTAGTTCAATGGTAAATTCCTTACCCAATTTATATTTCATAAGAGGAAAAGAAACTTTTCTTAAAAATCAGTATTTAAAAGAGATTAAGTCTCGATTTTTAGAGGGTAAATCTGATTGGATAAATTTTGAAACATATTTTGCTGACGAAGATAACATTTCTTGTATTACTAGTAATGCCTCGCTTTTCCCTTCGTATAATAAATACCGTGTCAGTATAATTAAAAATATAGATAAACTTCCGAAATCTTCTCAAAAAATTTTTTTAGATTTTTTAAAAATTATTCCTGATAAAAGTATTATTATTTTAGTTACAAGTCCTGAAGATGCAAATACTGCATTTTTAACTAAATTATCAAGATTAAAAGATGTAAAAAAGGTAAAATGTGACCCTTTAAAAGGTAAAAAACTTCATGATTGGATATTAGAAAATGTTAAAAAGAAATCCGGAAAGATTATTTCTTATGACGCAGTTTCTATGCTGATAGAAAAAGCGGATATAGACCTTTTAAGTTTAGATAATGAAATAAATAAGTTAATTTTATATAGCCACGGTGAAAATATTAATATTAAACATATTGATAGATTAGTAGAAAATAATGTCCAATATAACGTTTTTAAGCTTATAGATTGTATTTGTAGTAAAGATATAAATCTTGTGACTCAAATATTAGATCGGATGTTTGATTATAAAGAAAGTGTAGTTAAGATAATAGGAACTTTAGCTTGGCAATTAAAAAGAATGTTAAGGGCAAAAGTTTTAATAAAGCAAGGATATAATTCTTATCAGGTAACAAAGTGTTTAGGTATAAATAGATATTTTTCCGACAAATTTATTTTTCAAGTGCGTAATTTTAGTTTAACAGATATAAAGATTGCAGTAAAATATTTATCTTATATTGATGAAGAAATAAAAAAAAGTAATGTATCTGAGAAATTAGCTCTTGAAGGGTTTATAATGAGTTTGATTGCATAATTAAAGATAGGTCTTCAGTTTTTAAGTAAGAAGTTTCATGAGATGAGATTTTTGCCGATTAACTTTATTTTGATGAATAATATTTTTGTTTTTAGCTTTGTCGAGTATCTTTGTAATTTCCACCAGAAGTTTCTTAGCCTCTGTTTTATTTCCACTATCGATTAAAGTTCTAAATTTTTTTATTTTTGTTTTTAAAAATGATTTTACAGATTTATTACGTATATGCTTTTTTTTATCTTGTCTTAATCTTTTTGCTGTAGAGTTATTATTTGGCATTTTTAAACCCCCTTGTAATTTTAATCTTCATTTTATTTGCCACTATCAAAAACTTATCATATAATAGCACAGACAAAGAGGGGATGTCAAATGGAACAAAATGAATCAGTCGCTAAGTCTGCAGGTATGATAGGGTTTGCTACTTTTTTAAGTAGAATATTAGGTTTTGTGCGGGATATTATTATTGCTGCTTTATTTGGGACTGGATTTTATGCTCAAGCTTTTATAGTAGCTTTTAGAATTCCTAATATATTAAGGTCTGTAGTTGGTGAAGGTACTACTAATTCGGTTGTTGTCCCGATTTTAAGTGAATATATTACTAAATATGATAAAGATGAATTTTGGAGTTTGGCTGGTAATTTAATAAATATATTCTTATTGGTTTTAATAGTTATCAGTGGTATTGGAATTATATTAGCTCCTTTTATAGTTCGGGTTATAGCCCCTGGTTTTATAAATGATGCGGATAAGTTTTATTTAACTATTAAATTAACAAGAATTATTTTCCCTTATATATTTTTTATAGGTTTGACTTCAATTTCTATTGGTATTTTAAATTCCTTCCGCTATTTTAAAATTCCTGCTTTTTCTCAAGTTATTTTTAATTTATTGTTTATTGTTTCTGTAACTATTTTATATTTCTCTTTTGGCTTTGGAATTTATTCTTTAGCTATTGGGGTATTGATAGCAGGAGTTGGACAATTGATTATGCAAATCCCTAGCTTGTATCAATATGGATTTAGATATTCTAAAAAAATGTTTTTTGTCCATCCTGCCATAAAAAAAATAGGCAAATTATTTATTCCAAGATTAATGGGAGCAGGAGTATATCATATAAATGTTCTTGTTGATACTATGTTGGCTTCTTTAGCTTATATAGTAGGAAAAGGTGGGGTAGCAGCTTTATACTATTCTAATCGTTTAATTCAATTTCCTTTAGCTATTTTTGGGATTGCATTAGCTCAAGCTGTATTACCCACATTTTCGCGGCAGTCTTTAGAAAAAAATTTATATGATTTTAAGAAAACATTAAGTTTATCTTTAAAAAATATATTTTTTATTACAGTCCCATCAGCCATAGGTTTAGTTATTTTAAGAGAGCCAGTTATAAAGATTTTATTTCAACGTGGTAACTTTGATAGTTATTCTACATATATCACATCATATACTTTGCTTTTTTATGCCTTTGGCCTTTTTTCGTATGCTGGTATAAAAATATTGGTTTCTTCTTTTTATTCTCTTAAAGATACACTTACTCCGGTTAAAGTAGCAAGTTTTTCTGTAGTAATAAATATAATATTGAACATTATATTGATGTATCCTTTAAAGATAGGAGGGTTGGCTTTAGCTACTTCTATATCAGCTACTATTAATTTTCTATTATTATATTATATATTGAGGAGGAAAATTGGGGAAATTTACGAAAAAGAAGTTTTCATAGTCTTTTTAAAATCATTGTTTGCTTCTATAATTATGGGTATTTCTTGCTATATATTTTTTTATAAGCTTTATATGGTTTTTATAGGATTAGGATTTATAAAGGAGTGTGCAGGTATTTTATTAACTGTAATTTTAGGTATTTTTGTATATTTGCTGATTGGAAGTTTAATGAATATGGTGGAAGCTAAAAGGATTGTGAAGTTTTTTTTGAATAAAATAAGAAAATGAAAATGAAACTAAGTATAAAAAAACAATTATCTAAATTACCAGATATCCCAGGAGTTTACATATTTAAATCTTACAATGGTAGTATATTATATGTAGGTAAAGCTAACTGTTTAAGAAAACGTGTTAATTCTTATTTCAGCAGAAGCATATCATCTGTAAAAAGAAAAAATTTGGGTAAAGAGATAGATATTATAGATTATATAGTTACTTCTAATGAGGCTGAAGCTTTAATGGTTGAGAATAAACTCATAAAACAGGAAAAACCTAAATATAATGTTATGTATAGAGATGATAAAAGTTATCCTGTGGTAGAGATAACTAATGAGGAATTTCCTAGAGTTCATATTACGAGGAATAAAAATAAGCAATCTTTGATTTTAGGACCTTTTACGAGTGCAAAACTTTTAAAAGAAGGTTTAAGTTACATTAGAAAAACAATTCCTTATAGAGTATGTCGTAGATTACCCAAAAAAGCTTGTTTGGATTATAGACTTGGTTTATGTCCAGCTCCGTGTGAAGGTAAAATTAGTCCTACTGAATATTCAAAATTAATAGATAAAGTTAAGTTGTTTTTGCAAGGAGAAAAAAGTAAACTTATCAAAGAATTGGAAAAAGAAATGTTGTTTTTATCAAAAGAAGAAAAATACGAAGAAGCTGCAAATATTAGAGATAAAATGAAAGCTTTAAATAGAATATCAAAAGAAACTGATTTAACGGATATACATGCGGTTTTATATAATTTAAAGCAAAGACTTAAATTGTCAAATTTACCTAACTATGTCGAAGCTTTTGACATAGCAAATATTTCGGGCAAAAAAGCAGTAGGTTCTATGGTAGCTTTCAGAAAAGGTAAACCATTTAAAAAAGAATATAGGCGTTTTAAAATTAAGAGAAAATATGGCTTTTCAGGAGAGCTTAGAGATGATTACGTGATGATGAAAGAGGTTTTACATAGAAGATATACTCGTGTTTTAGAAGAAAAAAAAGATTTGCCTGATTTGATAATTATAGATGGAGGTAAAGGGCATTTAAATGTGGCTATAAAAGAATTAGAGAATTTAAATATAAAAAGTGTAGATATAGTTTCTATTGCGAAAAAGTTTGATGATATTTTTCATAAAGATAAAAACAAATTTTATAAACATAGATTTGAAGGCGAATGTTTAAATTTCTTTAAGAGCATTAGAGATGAAGCTCATAGATTTGCGAATACCTATTATCGTACGATGATAAATAAATCTATAAAACATTCGGAATTGGATAATATTCCTGGCGTTGGCCCAAAAAGGAAAAAACAGCTTTTAAAATATTTTGGTAGTGTCGAAAAGATTAAAAAAGCTGATAAAGATGATTTGCTAAAGATAAATAATATAACAGAAAATATAGCAGATAAAATTAAGGATTTTTTTAAATAAAAATAATGGATATAAGATAGAGGGAATTTAATATGAGAAATGAAAATTTTTGGAGTAATTTAACATCATTTCAGAAAGGAGTTTATAAGATAGTTCGAATTATACCTAAAGGAGAAACCAGAAGTTATAAATGGGTAGCAGAAAAAATGGGTAAACCAAAGGCCTATCGTGCTGTAGGGCAAGCATTAAATAATAATTCTCGGTTTGACATTGTTCCTTGCCATAGAGTGATAAAGTCAGATGGGACTATCGGGGGTTATTCAAGGGGTGTAAAAAAGAAAAAGCAACTTCTTCGAAAAGAGAATGTATTTTTTTAAATTTTTGTTGAAAAATATTATGTATTTATGGCATAATATAATTATTTAAAGACATTCTATAAAGAGGAAGAAAGAGGAGGTAGTTATGGAAGTGACAAAGATTACTTTTGATTTAGTGAAGTTAGGAATTCTATCAGGGTACCTGTTGATTATTTTTGGTTTATTATCCTTGTTTTTCCCAAAAACCTTAATTAAATTGAATAATTGGGCTAATAAACTTTTAGTTACATGGGATAATACTGCGTTTTCCCATAGAATAATTTTGGGAATAGTTTCTTTTTTATTGGGTTTTTTTATTTTGTTTACAATATATAAGTTTTTAGGGTAATAATATTTGTTTTATCTATAGTTTTTTTTACCTGCCTATAATATAAGTTATACCTTACCTTTTTTAGTTTTTTTACTCGACATAAAAGACAATATATGTTATTGTGGCAACAGTGTTGTTTTTGATTTTAAATAAAGATATCATAAGGAGATACGATGTTAGAGGAATTAGCTGAGAAGTTAGATTTAGTTAAATCGAAATTAGATGATTTAAGGGGGTATCTTTGAATTAGATAAAAAAAGAAAACGAATAGGTGAGATAGAAAAGCAAATGTCAAAGCCTACTTTTTGGAATAATGATACTAAATCTACCGAATTGACTATAGAATTAAAGGAACTTAAAATAATTTGTCAGGAATGGGATAAAATGTATAGTGATTATAAATCTCTATATGAATTAGTTGAATTAATAGATGAAGATGATGAAGATAGTGTTAGAGAGTTACAATCAGAAATTGATAAGTTTATTAGTGAAGTAAATAAGTTTGAATTTCATAAGTTTCTGGGTGGTAAATACGATAAAAATAATGCTATTCTGACTATACATTCGGGCGCAGGTGGAACTGAAGCATGTGATTGGGTTCAAATGCTTTTACGTATGTATACAAGATGGATTGAAGACAAGAATTATAATATGCAAACATTGGATTTGCAGCCGGGGGAAGAAGCAGGCATAAAGAGCGTAACTTTTATAATAAAAGGTGATTATGTATTTGGTTATCTTAAAGCTGAAAAAGGGATACATCGATTAGTTAGAATATCTCCTTTTGATTCTAACAGTAGGCGGCATACTTCATTTGCTTCTGTGGATGTTATTCCTGAGATAGAAGAAAATATAGAAATTGAAATTAAAGATGAAGATTTGAGGATAGATACTTTCAGAGCAAGTGGCCCGGGAGGTCAGCATGTTAATACTTCTGACTCTGCTGTAAGAATAACACATTTACCTACTGGGATAGTCATTCAATCTCAAAATGAAAGGTCGCAGCATAAAAACCGTAATATGGCTTTAAAAGTTTTAAAGTCAAGATTATTTAAATTAGAGGAAGATAAAAGAGAAAAAAAATTAAAAAAAGAACATGGAGAGAAAAAAGAAATAGCCTGGGGAAATCAAATAAGGTCATATGTTTTTCATCCGTATAATATGGTTAAAGACCATAGAACTAATGTTGAAACTGCAAATGTAGAAGCAGTTATGGATGGGGATATAGATAAATTTATCCAAGGATGGCTTAAACACCGAGCTGAACAATGAATTAGCTTACAGCTGAAAGCTCAAAGGGTGTAATCTACTAATTACGAATCCTGTACGAATATACGAATAAGTAAGAGAGGAAAAAGGGAAATGAAAACGTGCTAACTTTACATTAGTAAATTCGTAATAGATTAGTTATTCGTAGATGTTCCTATTTAACCAAATTATGTTTAATTTTATATTAAGAAAAATAATTGGAACTAGAAATCAAAGGATGTTAAAAAAGATGCAACCTTTGGTAAATGAAATAAATGAATTTGAAAAAAAAATTCAGTCTTTATCAGATGAACAATTGAAATCCAAGACAGAAGAGTTTAAATCCCGTTTAAAAGAAAAAGATACCTTAGATGATATTTTAGTTGAAAGTTTTGCTGTAGTAAGAGAAGTAGCAAAACGAACTGTTAGAATGCGACATTTTGATGTGCAGCTTATCGGGGGCATAGCATTACATAGGGGAATGATTGCAGAAATGGTAACAGGGGAAGGTAAAACTTTAGTAGCTACTTTATCTGCTTATCTTAATGCTTTAACAGGGAAAGGAGTTCATATCATTACAGTTAATGATTATTTAGCCAGAAGGGATAGAGAATGGATGGGCCCAATATATGAATTTTTGGGATTAACTGTTGGAGTAATACAGCATGATATGATGCCTGATGAAAGGAAAAAAGCTTATAACAGTGATATTGTTTATGGAACTAATAATGAATTTGGTTTTGATTATCTACGGGACAATATGGCAGTTCATAAAAAGCATATGGTTCAAAGAGAGCTTAATTATGCTATTTTAGATGAAGTTGATAGTATACTTATAGATGAAGCAAGAACTCCTCTTATTATTTCTGGGCCTGCTGAAGAATCTACAGATAAATATTATAAAGTTGATAAGATTATAGCCATGTTAAAGAAAGGTTACAGAAATGAAATGACTAAGGAAGAAACAGGAGATTATATAGTAGATGAAAAACATCATAATGCATATTTAACAGAACAGGGGGAGGAAAAATCTGCTAAACTTTTAGGAGTAGATTCCTTACACAGTTTGTCAACCATGGATTATAAGCATCATGTTAATCAAGCTCTTAAGGCACATGAATTATTTAAAAGAGATAAGGATTATATGATCAAAGATGGTAAAGTTCTAATTGTCGATGAGTTTACTGGAAGACTTATGCCAGGTAGAAGATGGAGCGATGGGTTGCATCAAGCTATAGAAGCTAAGGAAAATGTTAAGATAGAAAGAGAAAACCAAACTTTGGCTACTATTACATTTCAAAACTTTTTTAAGATGTATAACAAATTAGCTGGTATGACAGGAACAGCTGCTACCGAAGCTGAAGAATTTAGTAAAATTTATAATCTGGATGTGTTGGTTGTTCCTACAAATGAACCTTTAATAAGAAAAAACTATCCTGATATCATTTATAAAACAGAAAAAGAAAAATTTAGTGCTTTAGTTGAAAATATAGATAAATTAAATAAAGAAGGCAGGCCTATACTTGTAGGGACAGTTTCTATAGAGAAATCTGAAGTTTTAAGTGGATTATTAAATAAAAAAGGTATTAAACATAATGTTTTAAATGCTAAGTATCACGAAAGAGAAGCTAATATAGTAGCGCAGGCTGGAAGATATAAAGCTGTAACGATTGCTACGAACATGGCTGGTAGAGGTACAGATATTTTGTTAGGGGGAAATCCTGAGTTTCTAGTTAAAAAGAATTTTAAAATAGAGCAAAAAGATATTGATGAAATATCTAAAGATGATTATGAAAAATTATTTAATGAAGTAAAAAAGAAAACAGATGAGGAACATAATGAAGTGGTAAAATTAGGGGGCCTCCATATAATTGGTACTGAAAGACATGAAGCAAGACGTATAGATAATCAATTGCGTGGTAGAGCAGGTAGACAGGGGGATCCAGGTTCCTCTCAATTTTTTCTATCGTTGGAAGACGATTTGTTGAGAATATTTGGTTCAGATAGAATTGCTAGGGTTTATGATAGATTAGGCATTGAAGAGGGCCAGGAGATTAAACATCCTTTAGTGACTAAAGCTATTGAAACTGCTCAAAAAAGGGTAGAGAATCAGAATTTTCAGATAAGAAAACAGTTGTTGGAATATGATAATGTAATGAATAGACAGCGTGAAGAAATATACAAAGAAAGAAAAAAAATTTTATTAAAAGAAAAAATAGATGACCATATTAAAGAAATAATAGATGATGTAGTTAATATTGGAGTAGAGACATATATAAATCCCGAAGTTGATGTTCATCAATGGGATTTTAATGGTCTTTCTGAATATTTTAAGAATAAGTTCTATATAGATATAGAAGGTATTTTAATAAAAACGGGATTTGATATAAAAGATAATATACCGTCTTTTGAAAAATTAATAGATTTACTTTATGTTGAACTAACAAATATGTATGAAGATAGAAAAAAGTCTATAGGTTCGGATAGGATGGATTATATGTCGCGTGTAGTCATGCTTCATATGATAGATTCTAAATGGAAAGACCATTTGTATGCTATGGATAGTTTAAGAGAAGGGATAGGGCTTAGGGCATATGGGCAGAGAGATCCTTTAGTAGAATATCAACATGAAGGATATATGATGTTTACCCATATGGCTGATAAAATTAAAGAAGATACTTCAGAAATATTGATTAAAATGAAACCTGCTGAGGAAAGGCCTATAAAAGGTGTGTTTGAATCTGTTGATATGCATCAAACTCATCCTGAATTTGAATCTCTTACAGATAGAGTTAGAGAGAAAAAGACAGGTTTGGATAAGGCAATATCCCATACACAAAAAAATCCTTCTGTATTTACTCAATCTGGTAAGGAAGAAGGCAAACCTAAACCATATCGCCGAAAAGGAAGAAAGATTGGTCGTAATGATCCCTGCCCTTGCGGGAGTGGAAAAAAGTATAAGAATTGTTGCTATCCAAAATATGGTTGATCGTTTCTTATCTTAATTTTCTTTTCTTTTATCCTGCCCTTTTTATTTTTCTATTACATGATATAATCTTAGGTATGAATGTGAGTATATTTTTAGTATTATTAAGTTCTATATTACTTATTTTATCTTTTCCTAATTCAGAAATTAGTTGGTTTGTTTGGGTTAGTTTTATTCCATTTTTATTTGCCATTGAAAATAAAAATTGGAAGCAAACATTTTGGTTATCCTATCTTTTCGGTTTTGTTTTCTGGGCAGGAACGATTTATTGGATAAATTTTGTTACTGTTTCAGGATGTATTTTCCTTATTCTTTATCTTTCTATATATTTTGGTATTTTTGGATTTGGTTTTTTTTTACCCGCCTTCGCAGAAAGACACGTCTGTAAAGACGTTGATAAATGCGAAAAGGGTATCCGTCAACGCCTTGTGGCATATATGATTCAACGTTTGTCTGCCCGCCACGGCGGGCCTGCCCGCAAGATAGGGATTTTGCCGGAAAATGTAAAAATGACACGGCTGTTAAACCGCGGAACTTCACTTTTTCTAAGTATTTTATTCCTATCTAGTTTTTGGGTTATTTTGGAATTTATTCGCAGTTATCTTTTTACAGGTTTTAGCTGGGCCCTTTTAGGCTATTCTCAGTATAAAATTTTGCCTTTGATTCAAATAGCAGATATAACGGGTGTTTATGGAATATCATTTTTAATAGTTTTTGTTAATGTATCTATATTTTATATTATTAAATTAATATTGGGGTACGGAAATCGTAAGACAAACTTCGGAGAAGATTTTTTTTCTTCTGTTATCTGTTTTCTGTTATCTGTTTTTTGCATAGTTGGTGTTTTAATTTATGGACAAAATAGAATAGATTATTTAAATTCGCGAGATTTCTCTTCGCTTAAAGTTTCTGTTGTACAAGGTAATTTTCCAGCAGATGAAAAATGGGGTGGGGATTTTAAATATAGCATATTGAATGAGTATCTTAATTTAACATACATGGCATCTTTGGATAATCCAGATTTAATTGTATGGCCTGAAACATCTGTACCTGATTATATAGATGAAAACCATTGGATGAAAGATAGTATAGAAAAATGTGCTGTAGATATAAAAGTTTCTATTCTTGTGGGAGCTGCCTGGAAAGATATAGAAACAAATAAATTTTATAACAGTGCAGTTTATTTTTCAAAAACAGGGAAAACAAAAGAAAGATACGATAAAATTCATCTTGTGCCTTTTGGAGAATATTTTCCTTTTGCCAAGTATTTTCCATTTGTTTATGACGTTTTTGAATCTGGTAATTTTACTGCAGGTGATAAATTTACAATTTTTAATTTAAATGAGAATAAATTTAATACTTTAATTTGTTATGAAGATATTTTTCCAAGATTAGTAAGGAAATTTATTAAAAAAGGTTCTAATTTTATCGTAAATATTTCCGAGGATTCCTGGTATAAAAAATCAGGAGAGGTATCCCAACATTTACAAGCTCTGGTTTTTAGAGCAGTTGAAAATAGAGTTTCTGCAGTAAGAGTTGCCAATACAGGTATTTCAGGTTATATATCTCCTATAGGTGAAGTTTATGGTAAAGTTAAATCTGATGCAGGAGAAGAAATATTTATATCCGGATATAATACTGAAAGTATAAAAATTGTAGATATCGATACATTTTATCAAAAGTACGGGGATATATTTGTATATTTTTGTTTTTTGGTTTTCTTTATATTAATCTTTGTATAGAAACAGGTTTTGGAGGTTTTATCCTGGATTATTAATAAGTTGACAGGATAAATATATATTCATATAATAAGGTAACATTTGGGTTGCATTAAGTAAAATTTGGTTCTTTCTTATTTTTTGTGAAATCGAAAGAATCTGATTACAGTGATTAAAAACCGATTATGACGATATCTAATAGAAAATAATCTTTGTAATCTTCTATCAATCTGTGTAATCAAGGATCATTCTTAAATTTAGCCTAATAGTTTGCAAATCATTAAGTTATAGAAATTTGTTCACATTAATTAAGAATGACCCTAAAATTTGCATTTTTGGTTGTATAATTTTAAATATTAAATAATACTATGGGAATTAAAGAGTTAAGACAAAAAAGACTGGAAAAATTAAAAGAGTTTAATAAATTAGGACTTAATCCTTATAAGGTAAAGTTTGATATTAAGGATTCTATTCAAGATATAGTGAAAAGATTTAAAGAAAAGCAAACAGTTTCATGTGCAGGAAGGCTTATAGGTGTTAGAGAACATGGTAAGGTAATTTTTGCCGATATAAAAAGTAATGGAAATAAAATTCAGATATATCTAAGCGAAAAGGAATTACAAGAACAATTTGCTTTATTTAAGAAATTAGATGTAGGGGATATATTAGCCGTAATGGGAAAAACTGTTAAAACGAGAACCGGAGAGTATACTATTCAAGTTGAAACATTTAAATTGCTTTCCAAAGCTATTCGTCCTATACCTGAAAAATGGCATGGCTTAAAAGATGTAGAGGAAAGATATAGAAAAAGGTATTTAGATTTAATTTCCAGTAATGAAGTTCAAAAGTTTTTTCAAACACGTGCTCATATAATTGCTAAAATCAGAGAATTTCTTGATTCTCGTGGTTATTTAGAAGTAGAAACTCCTATGTTACATCAAATACCTGGAGGAGCTGCAGGGTCGCCTTTTAAAACTCATCTTAATGTATATGATATGGATTTATATTTGAGGATAGCTCCAGAACTTTATCTTAAAAGATTATTAGTAGGAGGCTATGAAAAAGTTTATGAAATTAATCGCAGTTTCAGAAATGAAGGAATATCAACAAGGCATAATCCAGAATTTACAATGCTTGAGATTTATAAAGCTTATGCAGATTTTAATGATATGATAAAGCTGACTCAGGATTTAATAACATATGTTTGTGAAAATATAGGTAAAGATAAGAAAATTGAATTTAATGGAGAAAAGATAAATTTGTCTACCCCGTGGAAACAATTATCTTTTGTAGAGGCTTTAGGTTTTGATCCCAAAAATGTAACTTCAGAGGAAGTGATGAAAGCTATAAGAAAGAAAGTAGGTATAAAAGGTAGAGAAATAAGCAGGTCTCAGATTTTGAATATCTCGGAAGATTTAGTTGAAGAAAGATTATCTAATGTTCCTATTTTTGTAATAGATTATTTAAAGGATATGTGCCCTTTGGCTAAGGTTAAGCCAGATAATCCTGATTTAAGCGAAAGGTTTGAATTATTCATTGGAGGTATGGAGATAGCGAATGCGTATAGTGAATTAAATGACCCAGAGGAACAGGAAATCAGGTTTAAAGAACAGTTGAAATATGAAGGCAATAAAAAATCAAGCATAGATGAAGATTATATTGAAGCATTGGAGTATGGCATGCCCCCAGCGGGTGGATTAGGGGTAGGTATAGATAGGTTGGTTATGTTATTTACTAATAATTCAACCATACGGGACGTAATTCTTTTCCCGCAATTAAAACCTCGTTAGATAAATACAACAATACTAATCATTAATAAATTTATCTTTACTACTTTTTTATTATGAAAACAGAGTTTTTTATTGGATATAGATATTTAATGAGAAAAACAGGCCGTAAGTTTGTTTCTTTTATAAGTGCAATTTCTATGATAGGTATAGCCTTAGGAGTTATGTCGCTTATTGTTGTATTGTCTGTTATGGGCGGGTTTGAAAAAGAATTAAAAGAAAAAATTATAGGCACTTATCCTCATCTAAGTATAGAATCTTTGGAAGGTATCTTTGATTATAATCAAGTTATAGATGAAATACAAAATCAGGAGTTGGTTGTTTCAGCATCTCCTTATCTTCTTGGTGAAGGTATTATACGTTACAAGGAATATGCTAGCGGGATTATTTTAAGAGGGATTGATGCTGATAGAGAAAAAAAAGTTACTAATATAGATAAGTATATAGTTAAAGGTATTTTGCCTAATAATAATTTTGAGATAGTCTTAGGAAGTGAGTTAGTAAAACAGATAGGTATTAGTTTAAAAGATAAAGTAAAATTGATTACTCCTTTAAGCGCTAGGCCTGTAGATTTTACATTAGTTGGAATATTTGAATCAGGAATGTATGAATATGATGTTAATTTGGTATTTATTGACCTTTTTTCTGCTCAAAAAATTTTTGATGCTGTGGGGTTAGTGAATGGCATTGGCGTTAGAATTGAAGACCCGTATAAAACTAATCACATAAAAAGAAATTTAATTTTTGATTTAGGATTATCTTATCAAATTAAGTCTTGGCAGGATAGAAATAAAAATTTATTTTCCGCCTTGAAATTAGAAAAGACTACAATGTTTGTAATTTTAACTTTAATTGTTATGGTGGCCTGTTTTAGTATAGTTGGAACTTTAATAATGATAGTTATGGAAAAAACAAAAGATATAGGTATTTTAAAGTCTCTTGGGGCATCCAATAGATTTGTAAGGAAAATTTTCACTTATCAAGGAACAATATTTGGAATAGGCGGATCTTTTTTAGGAGGGGTTTTAGGGCTGGGAATATGTTATATTCTTTCAGAGTACCAATTTATAAGTTTACCTGAGGATGTTTATTATATTAATACTTTACCTGTACAAATTCAGTGGTTAGATATAGGAATTATTGTTTTTAGTGCTATATTTTTATCTGTTATAGCTTCTATTTATCCTGCTATTTGTGCTTCTAAGCTTAATCCTGCTGATGCAATAAGATATGAATGAGGGTTTATGATATGTTGGAAATTAATAATGTAAACAAATTTTATTCTGACGGGATCAGAAAATTACATGTTTTAAAAAATATTAACCTTGTGGTAGATAAAAATGATTTTATTTCTATACAAGGGCCTTCTGGTGCTGGAAAATCTACATTACTTCATATAATCGGAGGGTTAGATAAACCAGATGATGGTAATATATTTTTTAATAAAAAAGATATATATAATATGAAAGATTATGTTTTAGCTAATTTAAGAAATAAGGTTTTTGGTTTTGTTTTTCAGTTTTATCATTTATTACCTGAGTTCACAGTGTTGGAAAACGTAATTTTACCGGGGTTGATATCTAAGAATTATAAAAAGAAAGAGCTGATTAGAAAAGCAAAAAATATTCTTGAGTCTGTTAATATGCAACATAGATTTAATTATATGCCCAATCAAATTTCAGGAGGCGAGCAACAACGTGTAGCAATAGCAAGAGCGATGATTTTAGAGCCTGAAATACTTTTATGTGATGAGCCGACAGGTAATTTAGATTCTAATAATGCTCAACATATATGTGAATTATTAACATACTTGCATAATCAAGAGAAACAAACTATAATAATAGTAACGCATCAAAAAAGTATGTCTTCGATAGCCAAAAGGCAATTGTTTATAGAGGATGGCAGGATTTACCAGTATAAGCGGGAGGTATAAAAAGTGAAGGTTTTTATTGACGGGGAATTAAAAGATAAGAAAGAAGCTAAAATTTCTGTATTTGACCATGGTTTATTATATGGAGATGGAGTGTTTGAAGGTATAAGGTCTTATGATTGTTTAGTTTTCAAGTTAAAAGAACATATTGATAGATTATTTGAATCAGCAAAATCTATTATGTTAAATATTCCATTAAGTAAAGATGAATTACAAGAAGCGATAATAAATACTATAAAGGTTAATGGCTTAGAAAATGCTTATATAAGAGTAGTGGTAACGAGAGGCGAGGGCGATTTAGGCTTGGATCCCCGTAAATGTAAAGGTAACGAAACCCTTATTATTATAGTAGATAAAATTGTTTTGTATCCTGAAGAATTTTATAAAAAAGGACTAAAAATTATTACGGTGCCTACTGTTAGAAATCATCCTGAAGCTTTAAACCCTCAAATTAAATCTTTGAATTATTTAAATAATATATTAGCAAAAATAGAAGCTATTAATAGCGGTTTTAACGAAGCCATAATGTTAGACAGCATTGGATATGTAGCAGAATGTTCGGGAGATAATATTTTTGTTATTAAAAATGATAATATTTATACTCCTCCTCAATGTATGGGTAGCTTAAGAGGAATAACTCGAGATGCTGTTCTGGAGATTGCTGACAACTTTAATATTCTTAGGCATGAACATGTAATGACTCGCCATGAGATGTATATTAGCGATGAATGTTTTTTAACAGGGACAGCTGCGGAAATAATTCCTGTGATAGAAATAGACGGGCGTAAAATCGGAGATGGTAAACCTGGCCCAATGACTCAAAGATTACTTGAAGCTTTTAGGAAAGTAGTAAGAAAAGATGGGGTTAAATATAGTTTATAAAAAAGAGGGGATATCACATGTTATGCGATATATGTCATAAAAGGGAAGCTACTGTGCATATTACAGAGATTATCAATAATAAAATGACTGAATTGCATCTTTGTGAGGAATGTGCAAAAAAGAAAAGTTTTCAGATGGAACAGCATTTTGGTCTTGCAGATTTACTTGCAGGTTTATCAGATTTTGAGACGCCTATCGAAGAAACAAAGAAAAGTACTTTAAAATGTCCTAATTGTGGATTAACGTATGAGGAGTTTAGAAAAATTGGTCGGTTGGGTTGCAGTAAATGTTATACTACTTTTGAATCTAATTTAAAGCCTTTACTTAAAAGAATACACAGGGCTACCAAACATGTAGGTTCTGCGCCTGTAAAAGAAACTGGTAAGGTTAAAAAAACTCAAGCAAAAGTTAAATCTGAAGAATCTGAAATAAATAAATTAAAAGAAGCGATGCAAATTGCTATTGATAAAGAAGAGTTTGAAAAGGCTGCTGAAATTAGAGATAAAATAAAAGAGTTAAAGAAAAATAAAAGCAAGGAAAAGTAATGTTTTTAAAAAGGGATGGTTTATGGAATTAAGTGATTTATTAGGGCAAACTAGTGAATGGTTAAAAGGCACAGGTGATTCTTCTGATATAGTTGTTTCAAGTCGTATAAGATTGGCTAGAAATTTAGAGAAGATTCCATTTTCGCATTGGGCAAATGAAAAACAAAAAAAACAAATCCTTGATATTATAAAACCAGTAGTTATTAACCATGAATTAATGAAGGAACATTTGTTTTGCATTATAGATGAATTAGATGAAGTAGATAAGAATTTACTTCTTGAGAGGCATTTAGTTAGTAAAGAACATATTCAACCGGGTGGTTCTAAAGCAGTAGTGATAAAAAATAATGAAACTTTAAGTATTATGATAAATGAAGAAGACCATTTAAGAATGCAAGCTATAAAGTCTGGATTTAACTTACAGGGTGCATGGGATATTGTTAAAGTTATAGATGAAGACCTTAGCGGAAAATTAGAATATGCTTTTTCTAATAATTGGGGTTATCTTACAGCATGTCCTACAAACACAGGGACTGGAATGCGTGCTTCAGTTATGTTGCATTTACCGAGTTTGGTAATGACAAATCAAATCAATAAAGTATTACAAGCAATTGCGAAATTATCTCTTGCTGTTAGAGGTTTTTATGGTGAGGGTAGTGATGCTACTGGAAATTTTTTTCAAGTATCTAACCAAATTACATTAGGGTATTCTGAAGATGAGATAATAGATAGTTTATCAAGAGTTATAAAACAGATTATAAGTCAAGAAAAACAATCTAGAATAAATCAATTGAATAATCAAAGAAAAATGTTGGAAGATAAAATTTGGAGAGCTTATGGCGTTTTAAGTAATGCTAAAGTTATTTCTAGTTCCGAAACAATAGATTTACTTTCAAATTTGCGTTTAGGCTCAGATTTAGATATAGTTAACGGAATAAATAGCAGGTTCATAAATGAGTTGTTTATAATTATTCAGCCTGCACATATTCAAAAAGTTGCAGGTAAGAAACTTAATTCTGCACAAAGAGATGAAAAACGTGCTGAAATAATAAAAGATAAATTAAAAAAGTAGATTATGATTGAAGAAAAGAGGTGATAAAATGTTTAACCGGTTTACGGAAAGAGCTCGTAAAGTAATATTATTAGCAAAAGAAGAAGCAAAAAGGTTTAATCATGATTATATTGGGACCGAGCACATATTATTGGGGTTAATAAAAGAAGGTGAAGGGGTAGCTGCCACTGTACTTAGGAAAATGGGTTTAAGTTTAGATAAATTAAGAATAGAAATTGAGAAATTAGTAAAACCTGGACCCAGCACAATAGTGTCTGGTGATATTCCTTTTACTCCTAAGGCTAAGAAAATTATAGAATTAGCTATGGAAGAGGCTCGTACTATGGGACATAATTATATTGGGACAGAACATTTATTATTAGGTTTGGTAAGAGAGGGAGAAGGTATTGCCAGTCGTGTACTTTCGAATATGGATTTGGATATAGATAAAGTTAGAAAAGCAATAACTAGATTATTAGGCCCTTC
Source organism: Candidatus Omnitrophota bacterium (assembly GCA_018399975.1). GTDB lineage: Bacteria > Omnitrophota > Gorgyraeia > M55B152 > M55B152 > M55B152. The sequence goes on along the minus strand of JAGYNU010000001.1, from coordinate 2,075 downwards.
TTCTACGGGGGGAGGAGCTTCTATGTATAATTTAGGAGATTCTGGAAAAACTAAAAGCGAAACTCCGGCACTGGATTCATTTGGTAGAGATATTACTGCTATGGCTAAAGAACACAAATTGGACCCTGTAATAGGGAGAGATAAAGAAATTGGTAGGGTGGTACAAATTTTAAGTAGGCGCACTAAAAATAATCCTGTTCTTTTAGGTGAAGCAGGCGTGGGGAAAACTGCTATAGTTGAAGGTTTAGCACAGAGAATTGTTAATAACGACATTCCTGAAGTTTTGAGAAATAGAAGAGTTATTACTATGGATTTAGGTTTGATGGTAGCGGGAACAAAGTATAGAGGGCAATTTGAGGAGAGGATAAAAGCTGTAATGGAAGAAATTAAGAAGTCTGAAGATGTTATCATGTTTATAGACGAGTTACATACGTTAGTTGGAGCTGGCGGTGCTGAAGGTGCGATAGATGCTTCTAATATTTTAAAGCCTGCTTTATCACGGGGTGAATTGCAGTGTATAGGAGCTACGACTTTAGATGAGTATAGAAAGCATATCGAAAAGGATTCTGCTTTAGAAAGACGTTTCCAAACTATTATGGTTAATCCTCCCAGTATTGAAGAAACTATAGAAATTTTAAAAGGGCTAAGAGATCGATATGAAGCCCATCACAAGGTAAAAATGTTAGATAAAACCTTAGAAGCTGCTGCAAAACTTTCTGATAGATATATTACTGGTAGGTATTTGCCTGATAAAGCTATAGATTTAATTGATGAAGCTGGTTCAAAAGCTAGATTGTCTGTAATGACAGTCCCTCAGTCTATAAAAGATTTGGAAAAAGAAATTGAACATGTAGATAAAGAAAAAGAAGCGGCTATAAAAGGTCAAGATTTTGAAAAGGCTGCTAAATTGAGAGATAAACAAAATAAATATAGAAAGCAATTAGATGAGGAAAAGGAAGAATGGGATAAAAAGAAACATGAAGAACAACCTACGGTTACAGAAGAAGATATCGCTATAATAGTTTCTGATTCTACAGGAATACCTGTTTTTAAATTAGAAGAAAAAGAAAGCGAAAAATTGCTTCATATGGAAGAAAGTATATATAAAAGAGTAGTGGGGCAAGAAAAAGCAATAGGTATTATTGCTCGTGCTGTTAGACGTTCGCGTGCAGGGTTAAAAAATCCTAAAAGGCCTATTGGTTCATTTATATTTGTAGGCCCTACAGGTGTTGGTAAAACTTTACTTGCCAGAGCATTGGCCGAATTTTTGTTTGGAGATGAAGAAGCGCTTATCCAATTAGATATGTCTGAATATATGGAAAAGTTTAATGTTTCAAGATTAGTTGGAGCTCCTCCTGGATATGTTGGGTATGAAGAAGGAGGACAGTTAACAGAGCGTATAAGACGTAGGCCATATTCTGTAGTATTATTAGATGAAATAGAAAAAGCTCATCCAGATGTATTTAATATTTTGTTACAGATACTGGAAGATGGTAGGCTTACAGATAGTTATGGTAGAAAGGTAGATTTTCGTAATACCCTTTTAATAATGACTTCAAATGTTGGTGCGGATTTGTTTCGTAAACAAGGTTCTATAGGTTTTAAATCTCAACAAACAGAAGTAAGTTTTCAACGTATGAAGCAGGATTTGCTGGATAAAATAAACAATACGTTTAAACCGGAGTTTTTAAATCGTTTAGATGATACAGTAGTTTTTAGGTCTTTTACTAAAGAGGAGTTATATGATATTTTAGAAATAGAATTGAAAGAGGTAAAGAAAAGAATAGCAGAACATGACTTAGAAATAAACCTTACTCAAAAGGCCAAAGAATTTCTTATCGAGAAAGGTTTTGATAAAATGTATGGAGCTAGGCCATTAAAGAGAACCATTCAAAGATATATAGAAGACCCTATGTCAGAAATGTTGATATCAGGAGAATTCTCGGAAGATATTTCATATGTGAAGGTATCGAAGCCAAAGAAAAAAGATGATTTAAAATTTGAGCCAGAAACAAAAAAACAAAAGGCAGCTTCTAAAAAAAGTTAGATTTTATCCAACCTTTTAAAATTTTTTA